>JASFUN010000335.1:0-3313 GCA_050050255.1 Anaerolineales bacterium
CGACATGGACCCCTGCTTGGGATCGAAAACTGGAATATCCCGGTCCCAACCCTCCGGGAGTCGACCCTGCAGCCGACGGTTGAACTCTTCTGCAAGCTCTGGGAAGTGTTCGCTGTAGCGCGCAACATCGGTTTGCCAGGCCTCTTGCGCGATGCGGCCGCGCACAAGCGCCTTCCTGAAATGAGCCTCTGCCTCCTCAGGTACGAAGAATTTAGGTTCCTGCGGCCAATCGAGATTTTGCTTGGTTTTCAGGACCTCCAGCTCACCCAGAGGTGACCCGTGTGCCTCTGCGCTGTCCTGCTTATCCGGACTGCCGTATCCAATATGGGTACGCACATCAATCAGCGTGGGGCGTCGATCTTCCTTCTTTGCCATCTCGATTGCCGTCTCAATTGCATCAAGATCATTACCATCTTTCACAGTCAGGACCTGCCAACCGTATGATCTGAAACGAGCGGCGCGATCCTCAGTGAAGGCCAGGTCGGTCGAACCCTCTATCGTGATGTGATTATCGGCGTACAAAACGATCAATTTCCCCAGCTGCAGGTGGCCGGCCAGCGAGGCTGCCTCGGACGAGATACCCTCCATTAGATCGCCATCGCTTACAAGCGCATAGGTATGATGGTCGACGACCTCGTATCCGGGACGGTTAAATCGCTCGGCAAGTGCCGCTTCTGCGACAGCCATGCCAACCGCGTTGGCAAACCCTTGCCCGAGCGGCCCGGTCGTCGCTTCCACCCCCGGCGTCCGTCCGAATTCGGGATGGCCAGGCGTCTGGCTGCCCCACTGCCTGAAGCCTTGGAGCTCGTCCATAGATAGGTCAAACCCCGTCAAGTGCAGCAGTGCATATAACAGCATCGAACCATGACCGGCGGAAAGCACGAAGCGATCCCGATCAGGCCATATTGGATCGGCGGGGTTGAATTTCAGAAACCGATCCCACAGGATATAAGCCATCGCCGCCGAACCCATTGGCAATCCCGGATGACCGGACCCAGCCCGTTCAACCGCATCCACTGCTAAGAAGCGCAGCGTGTTGATGCATTTAAGATCCAGATCATCTTGTTGGTTTTTTATAGACTCAGTCATTGCTGCTACCGTCATGCGATTCCTCCACTATCAAATGCCTGTACATCGTGCTTTCTCATAAACACCGTGCCCCATGATCCACAGAGGTCAGTCTCCGGAACCTGATGGGTGCCAGGCTTTATCTTGTGTCTTCTTTAATCCTTTCTGAGCCCTGCCCGCATACCAATCGCGCCAGATGACTTTGTATGCGCCGATAAATTTAGGCACGTCGCGCAAGAACGGGATCATGGGCAAGAAGAATAAAACCAGGAATGCAAGACCTACGATCAAACCAATAAGCAGATCAGCATTTGGTGAACTTGCCAAAGAGGGAAGTTGGTAAAGTAGCACAACGGGCCAGAGCCACCATCCACCCGGATAGGACCCGGTTTCATGGCTCATACCCCACTGCTCTCCCAACATATCCAGCTGCTTCGCGACCTGGTGATCTACACCATCCTGGAAGAAAAGCTGCGCCCGCGTAGAGCCCAGCTGGTACGGCAAATTAGTGGAGCTCCCGAGGGCGCCTTCAATCAAGCCTGCCTTCCCCAGATCGAGCAACCCTTGCATCAGCGTTGGAACCGGTCCGTACTGGCCAGATGGGACTTGCACTTCACCATTGTTGACCGTCGCATTGTCCAGCGCACTTGAATACGCAGAAAGCCAGTCCTGGCGCTGCGCACCGGTCGCCGACTGATACTCCTGCAGCGCCTGCTGCAGATCCTGGTTGAGGAACGCAGCCTGCTCAAGGGGTTTCAACAGCAGGTCCGCTTGTGCATCAATTCGATCCGTCACACCCGTCCAGTTGGCTGGAGCGATGCCCAGGAAGCTTTGTGCATTCTCCGAATCAGGAGTGTATGGTGGGCCATAATCCTGAAGACTGCTTTTACCAGCAAGGATGTTCGTGCCCGTTCGTACCAGAGCCAGAGGTGCGGAGTTCGCCACGTCCTGCGCCCGCACCGTTGGGTAGTCGGGAGATCCAAACGCGATCGCCAGGATCAACACAGCCATAACGACCACAGCGAGGACAACCAGTCCTTCGCGGATGAGGTCGTAAGGTTTCATGGGAACATCTCGAAAATATGCATCGGTCTTCTTACTCATCGCGACTAACCTCACTTTCAATCGGCTTTACTGGGCCTTCTCTGCGCACGAGCAACAAATGGAGCCCGACGAGAAGTACGAGCATAGCCGGGAGGACGATCAGATGAACCGAAAGTACCTGCCCGATATTCATCGGGTCAAACAGGAATCCCAGCCCGACTGCATTTATCAAGTCTTTCGACTGAACGGCAATCCATTGTGAATCCCAGTTTGTCTGGGCCAGAAAACCAGTCAGAGCTGTAAACACAGCGATGGCGAACATGACCATCCCCACCATCCAGGTCTTCCAGCGTCCATCCCGCCAGGCTGCCATCAGGAACTTCGAAACGAAATGAAGTACGAGCGCGAAGAAGAAGAGCTGGACACCCCAGAAATGTAGGGAATTGATGAAGTGACCAACAGCCGAATGGTGATACCAGCTGGGTCCAAAGACCGCCAGGATCGACCCCGTTAGAGCGAGCAAACCCAGGCTTGAGAGCGCGGTCACCCCAAAGAGATAAACGACCGAGTTGACAAACGCAGGCATGCTGGTTGGAAGCAGATCCTCCATCGTGAAATTATCAGAAAGCACCGCTTGCATTTTGTGGGTTAGGTTCGTCATGCCCGCACCTCATCTCTTTTGATAGGCTCAAACATCAACGGCAAGCGCAGCCAGGTAGCCGCCAGCAAGACCATCAAAAGCCCTGCCCATACGACAATATTTGGCCACGCAAGGTTGAAAATACCAAAATCAACATGTGGTACAGAAGCCAATAAAATCGTTGGAATTTGCCCCATGATTACAAACCTCCATTCGCTTTCCTGGCACGCTCCAAGCGGATATGCAACGAAGAATCCCGTCGTGCCTTCAAATCCGTTTTTTCACCCGTATCTAGATTCAACCTCGACACGGGTCGATCCGTCTTTACGCTCTGCTCAACTTTGAATTATGAGAACCTTAAGGGAAGCGCAGTCATTTCAATCCCGGGAGATCTCCGGGAGTCGGATCTAAATTGATCGATCAACTATCCGGGTTTTTGATCCGATTCGGTCTGTTTAAAACCTCGGGGTAAGCAAAATTAGGGCGGACTTGTGTGGTGGCAGGAGGAATAGCCCGGGATCTGCCTAAGCTCTCAAAGAGGGGTAAATTAACGTACCTGGT
>JASFUN010000336.1:0-3311 GCA_050050255.1 Anaerolineales bacterium
GCACATGGCTCGCCGCCGACTGCTGCCCATCCGGGTCCTCCTGGCTTCACTGCTCCTGGCAGGCGGCGTCGGTCTCTACATGGGTCGCAAACCCGCGGCCGCGCTGCAGCCCCAGAGCGTTGATAATCCGGTTCAAAAGGCGACGATGACATCGACGCCAACATCGACGTCTACCCCGACGCCCACACCTACATCTACCCCGACGATCACGCTGACCCCCACATCGACAGCGACGCCTACCGCCACCCCCACACCGAAAGTTTCCTATCTCTCCACCTTCTCTCTGTCGATGGACGAGATATACGCCGAAGGGCGCTGGATTGAGGTCGATATCAGCGAACAGCGCGTTTCTGCCTACGAGGGGGAACAAAGGGTCAATAGCTTCACAGTCTCCACTGGCGTCGCTGCACACCCGACGGTTCTCGGTCAGTTCCGGGTATACGTGAAACTGACCGCAACAGACATGTCCGGGCCGGGTTACTATCTGCCAGGCGTCCCTTATACGATGTATTTCTACCGGGGCTATGCGCTGCACGGCACATACTGGCATAACAACTTTGGCACACCGATGAGCCACGGTTGTGTGAACCTCTACACGCCTGATTCGGAATGGCTCTTTAATTTCGCCTCGGTCGGCACGCTGGTATACGTGCATCCTTGACTCATCACGGGTTCACACTCACCTCCAGTCAAGGACCCTGCGGTATACAATTCTGGTAAGATTCATTTAATCAAGCGAGATGGGACCGTAGACATCCCCTTGTTAACGAACGGTTCCTTCCTTGAGAAAATCTCATGAGTGTAAAAGCTTTATTCGAGGGATTGATCGTTGATGAGTATGACCAGCCGGTGGGGGTCACACAGGTTGGCGACGATAGTTTTTATGTCATCGACGACGAAGGTTTCATGCGCCATGTCGAGAGCGAATCGGTCGATCGTCAGGTGTTGAATGAGCTATTCGCGATGATCGCCGGTCAGGAAGAATTGATCAGCCAGGGGGCTATGAAAATGCTCGGGCAGGAGGACATCTTCACGAAGGCGGCGATAGAAGCTTCGCTGAAGGACGTCGACAGCCAGATTGAAAATATCCTGCAGACCGGACTTCCCGAAGACATGCGTGCCTGGATGGGGATGATGGGCTTCCGGGTGGTCCTTGACATCCATGGAGATGTGGTCGAGATTGCACAACCCACCGCACCGGATGATTTTAGAGAGTGATGGGCGGTGATGAACCTGGATCTGTGCCCTCATGCAGGGCGATCATGCATCGACCGTGGGTTTGATGTTGAAGGGAGGCGTGCGAAGTGACTCTCAGCCCTTATGTCATCGATGTAACTGAAGCGACCTTTGAAGACGATGTGCTGCTTAAGTCCCACGAGGTTCCGGTTGTCGTCGATTTCTGGGCTTCGTGGTGTGGACCCTGCAAAATGCTCGGTCCGATTCTGGAACGCTTTGCCCTGGAAGCCGGCGGAAGGTTTATCCTCGCCCGGTTGGATGTAGATGAAAATCCTAGCGTCGCGGTTCGTTACGGTGTCCAGGGTATCCCTGCTGTCAAGGCGTTTGTAAATGGTCAGGTTGCTCACGAATTTGTCGGCGCTCAACCCGAGAGCATGGTGCGCCGATTCCTGGACCAGATCGTCCCGGATGAGCTCGATCAGAACTTGAAGCAGGCGCGCAGCCACTTGATGACGCACCACTGGGAAGAGGCCGAGCAGGCATTCGGTGAGATCCTGGCTGAAAATGACGCCAACGCCCCTGCCGCGCTCGGGTTGCTTGAAAGCTTGATCATGCAGGGGCGCGGCGTGGAGGCGAAGGAATTGCTCGCGGCCTTCCCGACCGGTCCCGAATACGTTCAAGCCCAGAGATACCAGCCGTTGGTCGAGCTGCTTGCGGAGGTGGAGGTCAGTGATCCGAAATTCGACGAGGAAGACCCATTGGCGGCGGAACTTCACCAGGCAGGGCGCCTGATCAGCAACGGCAACATCCCGGCAGCGATGGATGGCCTTATCGATATCCTTCGTCAGGATAAGCTCTACCGGGAGGGTTTGCCGCGCAAGATACTGCTGGGGCTCTTCGAGATCCTCGGAGATGAGGACACGCTCACTCAACAGTACCGCGAGGAGTTGGCTTCTGTGTTGTTCTGATCGCGCTGAAGATTGACCTTAGGGTAATGTGCGCCCCGGATATCGATCCGGGGTGCTTTTCATTTTCAGGGTACGAATCTAATTGCCGGGCTGTGCTTCCAGGGCCAGCGTTCCCCATGTTGTCGGGTCCGAGACTCTGCGCGTACTCACATTGGAAACCATCGACTGCCAATCGGAGACTCCGGCGACGTCGTTGTCCGAGAGGGAGAGGGCGAAACCGAAGCGTTCTCCCGCGCTGGGCGTGTGTCCGAATACGGTCCAGGGTATGCGCGCTTCCAGGCTGTACCCGTTAGAACTCTGCTCGACTGCCATATCGACACTCACCAGGCTGCCTTCGACGCTGCGCGGGAACCATCGGTAAGCCTCTGGCTCGAGCCCATCAAAATTGCCGGGGGAGAAACCGATCTGGTAATCGTCACTATTCACAAGCGTCGTGCTGTAATCACCCTCCAGATCCACGTCGATCTGGATTTCCACGTCGTCGCCGCGGTACATGTAGCGGCCGGTCGAAACCTGAACGAACGTATCATCGAACCTGCGCACGCCCAGGTAAAGGTAATTTGGATCCCATCCCACGAGGAAATCAGCGGAGAGATCACTCCCGCCGTTCCAGCCGGAGCTTGCATAAGAAAGGACGCTTTCGGCTCGATAGGTCGTGGTCGTCCATTCGCCCAATGACCCGTCGATGACGGGTGCTGCGGCCATGTATGCGGCCGTAATTAACTCACCGTTTGGACGACGGTCTGTTGAGGTTGGGACCGGTGTGAGTGTGGGGCCCTGTGTGGCGGAACCACTCGCCGTGGCCGTGATGATGGTGAGCAGAGGCGTTGCAGATGGGCTGCCTTCAAGTGGCGGCAGCGTGGGGGGCGGCTCGGTGGCGGTAGGGGTCGCAGCGAAGATGGCTGTATGGGTCAAATTAGGTGTGGGAAATGTAAATGGCGTCGGCGAGGCTGCGCCGGGAAGCGTGCAGCCGGAGAGCACGATTAACGTGCCGGCCAGCAGGATTTGTACGATCCTTACGCGCATAACGACCTCCGAGTAACCTCGCAGAAGATGCTTGAAGTATACATTCATTCAGGTTCTACAGCATCCCGCGGGTTTAATCATTGGCCTTAACCAGTATAGACATTGAATGACCGGGATTTCATTGCAGCAGTTGTCCTGTTT
>JASFUN010000337.1:0-3306 GCA_050050255.1 Anaerolineales bacterium
CATGCACGGACGCTCCGGGCGGACGGTCCCGGCGTCGCGCACTGCTTTGGGGTTCGGGTGGAGCAGCTCGAGATCATAGCGATTCAGGAGCAGGCTGAAGATGACCTTCATCTCCGTGTAAGCGAAGTTCATGCCCAGGCATTTGTGTGGACCGCCGCCGAAGCCGACAAGCGCATAGGCATCCTGGCGGTCTTCTTCCCGACCCGGACCGAACCGGAGCGGATCATAGGTATCCGGATCTTTGAACAGCTCCGGGAGGCGATGTGAAACGTGCGGCGAAAGGAAGACGATCCAGCCTTCAGGTATCTCGTAGCCGTTCATCTCCACCGCCTCGGTCGTGGTGCGGATCAACATCTCCGCCACCGGCTGGAGCCTTTCGGTCTCCTTGAGCGCCCACTCGAGAGAATCAAATTCGCGCAGTTTGGATAGCGAGAGCACATCGTCCTCTGGCCAGGCTGAATCCAGATCTGTAACGACGCGTTCGAAAAAGTCATGGTTTTCGAGCAGATGGACCATCGCCCAGCTGCCGTGTCCGGCGGTGGTTTCGTGCCCGGCGAACACCAGGCCCATCACCAATGCTGTGATCACCGCGTCTGGTGCCGGCGAACCATCCGAGTAGGTTGAGTCGATAAAGACTTGCAGGAAATCGTCGTGTTTATCCGGGTCGGCGCGCCGCTCAGCGATCGTCGCCTTGACCATCGCTTCAAGTTTTTCCCGGGCGCGGTCACGCCGGAAGAAGCGCGGCAGCGGCAGGTTGGTGGGCAGCAGATACTCGATCCCGGCGGCAAGATCGCGGTAGAGATCGGCGAAGCGATCGCCCAGCCGCTCACGGAAATCCTCCCCGAGCAGGGCTGCGGCGGCGATATACATTGTGAGCTTCTCGAACGAACTGACCAGGTCAAACTCGCCCTCGTCACCCAATCCTTCCAACCAGCGTTCGGTCTCGGCCTGCATGACCTCCACGTAACTGGACATCATGCGCCCGCGGAACGCGGGGAGCATGAGGCGCTTCTGCTCGAGGTATTCCTCGTGCCCGGCGACGAAGAATACCTGCTCGCCAAACATCGGGATCAGGAACCGGTAGCCCTCCTGCATGGTGAATTTCTTATCGGTTTGCTCGAGCACGAAGCGGTTGTGCTCAGGTCCGATCACGACCGCTGCCGGTCTGGGGCCCAGATGGACGGTAAAGACCGAGCCGTGCTGCTTGTAGCCGCGGGCGAACAAACCGTTGGCGTCCTTGCGAAACTCTAGCGCGTTGCCGAGCAAGGGCAGCCCGGAAATTTCGGGTGGTGTGGTTTTAGACATGTAGACCTCAATTGATGGAATGCAAAAGTGTATTGGGAAATTCTACCGCGGATTGTGAAATGCGTCGCGAAGGGGGATAAACCGCAGCGCGGCTTTATGATAGCCTTCCTTGCTGTTCGACGAGGTTAAGACATACAATCAATTTGTCAGACAGCTCGACGCGCCTGGCCTCCAGGCGCCTGTTTAACAACCAAATCCATAAGGGAGCACCCAAACATGTCGGATTTCCTATTCCGTGGTGATCTTGAAGCTTTAGATCCCGCAGTGTACGAGTTGACCCAACTTGAAGCAGAGCGGCAGTATCGCAAGCTGATCATGATCCCCTCTGAGAGCGCTGCGCCTGCAGCTGTGCGCGCCGCGCTCGGCTCGGCGTTTCAGAACGTCTATGCCGAGGGCTATCCGCCGGAGGACACCCGCCGGATGGACGAGAGCGAGATCCTTGATTTCGACGAACGGTTGGCGGCTTACCGCCGCTACTCCGATCCGCGTTATTACAAGGGCGTTGAATACGCAGACGCTATCGAGGCGCTCGCACGCCGCCGCTGCGCAGAGGCGTTTGCCACCAACGGGCTGACGGCGGACGACCTTTACGTCAATGTGCAGCCGCTTTCCGGGGCGCCGGCCAACAACGCCGTTTACAACGCGCTGATCAAGCCCGGCGACACGATCCTGGGTATGAGCCTGCTGCATGGCGGGCACCTGACCCACGGTTCCTCGGTGAATCGTTCGGGACAGCTCTACAATCCGGTGCACTACACCGTCGACCCCGAGACCGAGCGTCTGGACTATGACCAGATTGCTGCGCTTGCGCAGGAGCACAAACCCAAGATCATCATCGCCGGCTATTCTTCCTACCCGTGGCAGGTCGATTGGGCGCGCTTCCGCAAGATTGCCGATGCGGTCGGCGCGATCCTGTTTGCGGATATCGCCCACGTGGCCGGACTGGTGGCTGCGGGGGTCTACCCCTCGCCGGTAGGCATCGCCGACGTGATCACCTTCACGACCCATAAGTCGCTCTGCGGCCCGCGCGGCGCGGTGATCCTCACCACTTCAAAAGCTATCTCCCGCAAGGTCGATCGGGGGGTCTTCCCCGGCGAGCAGGGCGGCCCGCACATCCAGAAGATGGCCGGCCAGGCGGTGGCTTTCAAGCTGGCACAAACGGACCAGTTCAAGAAGCTGCAGAAAGCGGTCGTGGAAAACTGCATCGCCTTCACTGAAGCGCTGGAAGAAGCCGGGTTCCGCATCCCGTTTGGCGGGACCGACACGCATTTGATGAACCTGGACTGCACCTCGGTCGTCGGTGGCGATGGCACCACACTTTCCGGGGATCAGGCTGCCCGCATCCTGGACATCGCCGGGGTGGTCGTCAACCGCAACACGATCCCGGGCGACACCTCAGCCATTGACCCGGACGGGATCCGCATGGGCACCTCCTGGATTACCCAGCGCGGCTTCGGGAAGGGAGAAGTCAGGGAGCTTGCCGGCTACATCGCCAGGCTGCTCCAGGCCTGCGAACCCTACGGTTACATGGGTCGCAAGGGCACGCTGCGCCGGGCGAAAGTTGATTTCGACGTGTTAGAAGAAGTAAAGATGAGCGTGCGCGAACTGGCGCTCAAGGCGGGCATCGATTTCGAACCGCCAGAACACGGCTACCCGCATTTCTATTACCTCGACGATGACGTACCCGACGCGGCTTTCCTGACGCTTGAGTTGGAGGGCGTGGAGGTTGAGGACTTCATCCGCTGGACGACCTCCGCCCGGCCGCTCGAGATTAAGCCAGGTGGTACTCAAACCGTGAAGCTCGGCCTTGACGAAGGGAGCATCACCGCCGCAGTGACCCGCCCGCAAGACGGCGGACCCTGGACGATGACTATTCCCGGCGCAGGTGCGGCACGCACGATTGCCTGGCTGCGGGATCTCTCCGACGGCTACGTGACCGTGGTGGAGGATGACCTTGATCTGAAGATCCCCGGTCCGGTCGTCGTGCGCGTGAGCGGAGGC
>JASFUN010000338.1:0-3304 GCA_050050255.1 Anaerolineales bacterium
GATCGGCGATGATGTTGAAGATCGGTTTTACCCTGGCCCAGTCTTCTGGTCTGCCGCGATAGGGGTCGGTGATCAGATCCGTCACAACCATCCCTGGTCGGATAGCACCGATGATAACCCCTGTACCTTCCAACTCTTCCGAGATAGCCTGGAAAAAGTAATCCAGGGCGTACTTGGTCATGCCGTACAGCGCCAACCCTGCATGCATGCGCCCGTCCGAGCCCATACCTTCCATCAAGTAAACCGCGCCATGCCTCTGTTGCAGCATCGCGCCCACCGCGATCTTTGTACCGAGGACAGATCCCAGAATGTTTGTATCCACGACCGACCGGATTTCATCGCTGGCGATCTTCCAGACCTTTTCCGGGTGGGGTGATACCCCTGCATTGTTGACCCAGATGTCCACTTTCTCGAACCAGTCGACCGAATGGTCCCAAAGAGCCTGGAGGGAAGCTTCGTCGCGCACGTCACAGGCCGAGCCTTGCACTTCTGATCTTCCGAACTGCATGGCCAGGTGCTCGACTGCGCTGAGCACCGAATCTTCATGGCGGCCGCTGACGACGACCCGGCATCCGCGTTCCAGCAGCGCTTCAGCGAGGGCGTACCCTATGCCGCGCGTGCTGCCCGTAATCACAGCTACTTTCACTTGAGTGATCCTCCTCCGATTGGTTTGATAACAAATCTCCATACATCCGATCGAGCAGTTCCAATTGTTGGGTGGTTACCCCTTATCGGGGTGGCTCACTGCAGGCCGAGCACTCTCCTTAAAGCCAGCAGAAGAAGGAATCCTATGCCCCAGACAGCGTAGGCAGCGACGATCGTGCCCACGAACGGCAGACCCGCGCGGGTTGTGATCCAGACGGTGATCAGGAATGCGATTGTGGGTAAGATCCCGAGGACCAGGCTGCGGCTGAAAAGCGTCATCTGAGCTTGATCACCACCAACCGAGGAATACACGATCCAGAGCGCCAGCGGCGCCGCCAACGGCATCGTAGCCGTCACGGCGGCGAGAAGCTTGCTGTGCTTTTCAAGGATGGCCACCAGGATGATGACCAGGATTGAGATCACGACCGGAACCACGTCGTTTGCTTTCATGTCTAATCCTTATGTGTTGCAGACGATTTAACCATATTTCAGCTCCGGCTGGAAACCAACCCGCTGATCATAAGGTGCATCGAGAGGGGCGCTGCGTTCTACCTGAAAGGCGCCGGTCAAGTTCGTAGCCGCCAGGGGATTGCTCGCTTGCCGAATCCAGATTGGGGTTTGGATAAGTTCTTGACGAGTCCGGCAGATGCAGGGTCGCAAGCTTAGAAGCTTTTATGGTCCGTAAAACTTACCGGATCGTGACCGCAGATGAAGCTGATTTCGTCCCCCCGCTCTTCATACAGGGCGCGCAGTCTTGGCGTGTGAGGCCCCAGCAGCCAGCGGACGAGCCAGCGCGGAGGATCACCGAATGGCTGGCGCGGGTCATCCATCTGGTAAAAAGGATAGGTGGCGTCGCCGCAGTGCAGCAGCCAGCCGTGGTCCAGCTCGATGGCTACGCCGCAGTGCCCCGGGCTGTGTCCCGGGAGCGGGAGAAAGAGTGTGCGCGGTTTGACTCCGGGGAGCACCTCGATGGCATCAAAGCCATACCAATCGCTTTTCGATTCGTCATGGATGACCCAATCGGGGTTGTGCGCCCAGTGCTCGGGTCGGTAAAACGGACCGAGGGGCAGGGACCTGCGCATGCCCATCCGGTATTCGGCGCGGTGGACGTGCACCTTCGCCCAGGGAAAATCGGGTAGCCCGCCGGCGTGGTCGAGATGCAAGTGTGTCAAGACGATGTGGCGCACGTCTGCGGGGTCAATGCCGAAAGCTCGGACCTGGTGTAGGGCGGTTTCTTCGAGTTCACACGGAGTCCTCAACAGAGCGGTGAAGGCACGCACCAGCGGCGATGGGTCAAGGTAATCCTGACGGCCGAAACCGGTGTCGATCAGCAAATAGCCGTCATCGCTCTCGACGAGCAGGCAGTTGACAACGCTGTCGATGGCTGGGACGTAAGGGTGCAGCGATGCGCAGTTCAAGTGGTGGATCATGCGGATTCCCCGCTCCTCTGCCGAGTGGCAGGTATCGAAGTGGCAAACAGACCGATGCTAGCAGTCAGCAGTCCAAGGATCAGAATTTCGGAGAGCAAGCCGCTCCAGTAAGGTCCGGGCTTCAGCATCCCGGGAACGTGATAGGCGAGCACCGCTAGGCCCAGAAATGCGCCCAGGAAGGTGCACAGCCGGTAGCCAGAAGGCTTGTCGCGCGCCGTTAGCAGCCCGGCACCGACGAGCGTGAGCGTGAAAAGGCCTGCGAGAATCTGTGCGCTCCAGATGGAGATGCCAAATTCCCGGGGGATGTTGAACAGGAAGTCGTCGATGAGATGCGGGATTGCAAATGTGCTTAATGTTAATAGCCAGAAAATGACCCGATTAGATCTGCGCTGGACAGCGGTCATCATGGAAGCCCCTTTTCAACGTTTAAATGCATCGATAACCACAGCAGGATGCCGCTCAGCAGGAACGGCAGCCCGGAGATGGCTACTGCAAGGGCGCGGTTGCGGCCGGCGGCGATGATGGAAAAAACACTAAGCGCGAATCCCCCACTGAGCAGGATCTTCGTGCCGGCGGATTTCCGCCACCACCCGAGAACGGTGCCCATCACGTTGATAATCACAAGCACAGCCAGTAAGCCACCTTCGAGCGTGAGCACGTCCTGGCCTTTTTGCAGCCCGACGACCACCTGCATGACCATGGCGAAGATCCAGACACCAGCGGCGACCGAGGCAAAGATGAGCGCGATCAGGCGAAGGGCGGTCGTTGACTTTGAGCGCTCTTTTCTGGTTTCCACCTGGCCTCCCGACAATCAGGGCAACATTCTTCCGGGTCAACAGTCTTATTCGCCGGTACTATCCAGCATGGATCAAGGCTTACCCCAGGAGTTGCCCGTATCATCCCGAGTTAAAGCCATACCTTGTAAAGAGTTAATTCAGCCTTCAGCAGCTTCGGAGCTGCCAGGCTCGCCGGTGGTCGCATCCCGTTCGGCAACCGCGGCATCCCGCTCCGCTTTCAGCTTATCGACGTGAGCTTGGGTCTCTTGAAGTTCCTCTTGATAGCGATGTAGTTCAGATTCGATGTCGCTGATGCGTCGACCTTTGGAGAAGCTGGACCACTTGCCACGGATCTGGCCGGGGAGCATCGCCAGCGCGGTGACGACGGCGCCGACACCCAGCGCGATCAGCAGTACGACGGTCAGCGGGCTCTCAGTTTCCCAAAATAGGAAC
>JASFUN010000339.1:0-3303 GCA_050050255.1 Anaerolineales bacterium
AGGACGCTGAACGCTGGCTGCGATGGGTACATCCAAAAACCGATCGATGTCGATCTTCTTCCTCGACAGATCGTACATTTCTTGCAACAATAGACTGGATCACCCTCTTCGAATGGGAGCGTTGTGAAGTGGACGCAAAAACGGAGCAAACGACGATTCTGATCGTCGAGGACAACGTTTCAAACTTCGTCTTGATGGCACGCATGCTCGGCTACATGGGTATGCATTGTGAATGGAAGACCTCTGGCTATGAGGTAGTCGAGTATGCTGACACACTTCCTAACATCGACTTGATCCTGATGGATATACGCCTGCCCTACGAGGACGGATATGAAGCGTTGGAGAAGCTGCGCAGCGCGGCGAGATTGAAGGACATTAAAATAGTAGCCGTCACAGCCTACGCAAGTGAAGAGCAGTTACAGCGCGCACGTGGTGCAGGTTTTGATGGGTTTATCGGCAAGCCGCTCGATCCGGACAGATTTCCAACCCAGATCCGCAGGGTGCTGGCCGGCGAAGAGGTCTGGGAGGTAGAGTGAGGTGGTAAGTCCGACAACGCAACCACAGGTCGAAGACGAGACTGTAGAGTTCCGTGGCAATCTGGGCCGGCGCCTCGCCCTGGTCCTGCTGCCGCTCGTCCTGATCCCGCTGCTAGCGATGGGCGCAGGTGCCTACCTGCGCTCGCGTGATCTGCTGGAGCGGCAAGCCACCAGCCAGATGGCCTCCGCTGCCCAGGCACAAATAACCGTTCTTGAGGAATGGGCCAGCGTAAGAGAGCAGCGCCTGCAGCTGGGTTCTCAACGGGGTGCACTGCGTGAGGCAGTGGAAACGATGCTTTCCGAAAACCCCGCTTCGGAGCAAGCGCAGGCAGCACAAGACGCCTTGTTGGGGGAACTGGCTGATTTGCGCATGCGACAAGGACAGATTTTATTCTCAGATCTGGCGATCATCCAGGCACAGGATGGGACCATTCTGGCCGCTACCAACGATAACTGGCCGGACCAGATGACACCTAATTTTATGACCGAGGGGGAACCCTCGATGGAAGTCGAGACGCTGCCCATATTCGACGATCCGGTCATCGCGCCAAATGCGCTGGCTTTTTTCACCAATGCTCCCTTCACTACCAGCGATGGAACAGGCTTCTACCTTGTTGGCGTCAATCATTCAACCCGCGTCGCAGCACTTCTCGAGGAGATGCAGGTTTTCTGGGAACAACGTGGAGTCTACCGTGTAGAGCGTGGGCGTACGTTCGTCTTGCTTGCTCCGGACGTCCTCATTCAGCTTCCCCGCTACGCAACACAGCCAGAAGTTTTTCGAGGGCACGGCCACCCGGTCTTTGCCGACGTCGACCAACAAGCCAGCGGAACAACAGAGTACATAAATGCAAACGGGGATCTTGTGCTCGCTGCGTATGAGTGGATCCCTGAGTGGAATCTGGGAATCGTCACGGAACTGCCTCAATCGGATATCTTCGCCGAAGTCAATTCCCTGGCGCCGTTCAGCATCCTTTTGGTGGGAGCGGCCGCACTGATCACGGTGCTGGCAGTCACGCTTGCCGCCAGCCGCTTGCTGAGACCCCTGGGAAGCCTGTCGGAACTGGCAAATCGCCTTACGAAGGGTGAATGGACCTATCGAGTTCCGGTTGATCGTAACGATGAACTGGGCGCGCTGGCATACAGCCTCAACCAGATGGCTGAAGAGTTGAGCAGCATGTATCGATCACTCGAAGATCGCGTTGAGGAGCGCACGCGCCAGATCCGCACTGCATCGGAAGTCGCACGTGCGGTGATCTCCTCACCATCTCTGTATGACCTGCTGCGGCGCGCAGTTGAGCTCATCCAGCAGCAGTTTCATTTTGATTACGTTTCTATCTTCTTGATTGAGGAGGAAGGTGACTTCGCACAGCTGCAGGAGGCTACAGGGGATATCGGCGGTGCGCTAAAGGCTCAAGGCTATATCGTCCCGGTTGGGTCCGCCTCGATCATCGGTTGGGTGACAGGCAACAACCAGCCCCGCCTCATCTCGGACATCCAACCCGATGCTGCCGCAATGCGCAGGGACCTGATGCCAGATACCCGCTCTGAATTAGCCGTCCCCCTGCAGACGAGCGGACGCGTCCTGGGGGCTATCGACGTACAGAGTTCAACCCGGGATGCCTTCCGCCAGCAGGATATCGAGGTACTTCAGACTCTTGCCGACCAGCTCAGCGCTGCGATCCTGAACGCCCGCCTGGCTCAGCTTTCGGCGACTGCGGCCGACCGCGCCCGCCTCGTCAGCGAGGTGACGCGTGAACTCAGCGGCCCGATGGAAGTGGATGAAGTTCTAGAACGGGCAGCAAAGGCTCTCCAGCATGGGTTAGGCAATCCGGAGGTGTTAGTCAAGATCTACACAGGACAAGCCTATGGAGCGGTCATCCCGCCTGCGGATGCGGGGGACTAATGGTCGTCAAAGAGGTACCTTACGGGAAGGCAATCTGATGCGAAACCGTCTTTTGGCATTGTTTAAGCCAACAAACCCCGAGCCGGAAATCGCCCAGCGGCAATCTGTGCTGTATCTGCTGCTTCTTGGGCTTTCGATACCCAGCTTGATAACCGGCGCCGCACTGGCCGTCCTGGCAGCATCAGGTCGAGCCCAGATGGAAGCCGCAATTCTAATCCTCGCATCACTGCCCTTTTACATCGTCGCGTTTATCCTCGCTCGTCGAGGTCGAAGCACGCTTGCATCCTGGATACCGCTCGTACTGCTCTTCGCCATAACGCTGGCGGCGACGCTCCAATCTGGCCTTGGTCCCGTATCTACCCTTGGATTAGCGCTGCTCGTTATGACGGCTGCGGTGCTGCTCGGACCCTACGCGGCTTTGTTCTTCACGGCCGCCAGCGCCCTGGTCTACATTTTCTCGGATTGGATCCTGGCTCAAGGAGTCATGCCTGAGATCACCATCCCGCGACCGACGCTCATCAGCAATGCCATCGGGCTTTCTATCGGGCTGGTATTAATCGTGTTCATTAACTGGTATGCCAATCGCCAGATGTCACGTGCTCTTAAAGTGGAGCGCGAGATCACCCAGCAGTTAGAGCAACAACGCAGCGAGCTGGAGGATCTCGTAGCGCAACGCACACGCAGGCTCGAGCGCAGGGCAGTTCAGCTCCAAACCACATCAGATATCGCCAAACTGGCATCGGAGCTTGCAGAACCACAAGCCCTGATGGAACAGGCAATTGAGTTGATCCGCTCACGTTTCGGCTTTTATCACGCTTCGATCTTCATCATGGACGACACCGGTAACTGGGCTGAACTCGCCGC
>JASFUN010000340.1:0-3300 GCA_050050255.1 Anaerolineales bacterium
CCGCATCAAGCCGTTTAATACCTCGTTCGCGGTGCCATCCCCGCCCACGGAGATAACGGCATCATAGCCCTCGAGCACTGCCTGGCGTGCCAGGTCGATGGCGTGCAGCGGCGCTTCGGTCTGGACAAGGTCGTAGTCGAGTTTAAGTAGCTCCAAGCGTGCCCTCAAAGCGGGTATGGTCGCAAGGCCAGCACCCCGACCGGATGTAGGGTTAACGATGATTTTGTAGCCTGTCATCTGCCTTCCTGATCTCTATAAGATGGTGAAGGAAATTCTTTGAGTTGCACTGAGACTCGATCCATTTGATCCTGTCGTACTCTCACCGCTACCAGTATTAACCCGGGTTGAATGAGGTGGTTTCGGTAGCGTGTGAGAAAGAGAAAACGCAGCCGAGGGGAACGACTGCGTTAGGTATGGCTGGGTTGGATAAGCCTAGCCTAATTCAAGTGGACCGCCGGTTTGCTGTCCCCCCTCGTACCAGGCGATCTCGATCTCCAGGCTGTGCTCGATACCCTTATCTTTCTTGTCTTCATCCTCAACCTGGACCTCCAGCACAAGATTCTCTGGTATCTCCAGCGTGAGCTCTTCCTGCCCTGAGCGCAAGATGACCTGGCCTGAATCGATTTTCGCGGCTAACTCCTTCAAGAACGTGGTCACCTCGGTCCGGGATTTTCGTTCTTCGCTTTTGAAAAGGCGGACTTCGTTTCCCATTGATTAACTCCTTTTTGAGTTGACGGATTGTGTTATGGATAGTTTATCAAACAGTGGGGGGCAGTCTCGGAATATGCCAACAGCAGGTGGAGTCTCCCACGGCTCGATCGAGGGTGACTGCATGCGGCATTTTAAGTGATTCGCTGATCACGCATTTTCAGGCGGGAGAGCAGGATGAAAAGGGTTGCGATTTAAGTATCACTCCCTGAGGGCGATTGCCATGATCTCCACTTCGTCCAACGCCACAACTTCGCGGTTCCAGGAGCCGGCTGTGCCGCCGAAAATCGCCTGAACATCGTAGCCAGTTATTTCCATCAGCAGTCGAAGTTCGGAAGGGACGAATCCGCGTTCATGAACCTGCAGCTTCCGGGCTCCTGCCCGGGTTTTGATCTCCATCTGGAAAGTCTCTATTAGGGTTAATGGATCGAAAACACCATTCCGGACTTGCTCATGGGTTGCACTGCGAATTTTCGCCAGGCCATTCGGTGCATTCAGGATCAGTTTTGCGCCAGGCTTAATTGAGCGGTGGATCGCTTCCAGGATGCGGCGCTCATGCGTGAAAGCGTCGTGCGTGCAGGCGAGCAATCCGAAAGAGCCTTCACATAGGCAGATTGCAGCATCGGCTGGCTCTGCTAGATGCATTTCCGTCGCATCTATCTGGATCCAATCGACGTCTACCCCTGCCTCTTCGGCAGCCCTTCGGGCTTCACCAAGCATCCCGCCGGAAATGTCCACCCCGGTTACGTGGAAGCCCAGGGCAGCGAGCGCAATCGCATGCCGTCCCGTGCCGCAGCCGACATCGACGATGTGGCTGCCTTCAGGGAGCGAAAGTTCGTCTACGAGGAAACGCACCTCCTCGCTTGTATTCCTTGTGAATACTTCCTGCATGTAGAAAGGGGCGTGGTGGTCGAAGAATGTCTGCCACGGGTTACTATCAGTTGACATACTCAGCCTATATTCGTGCCGGATCGGTTCCCGCAATAACGAAGCCGTTCTCGATGAATTACGCCAGAGCGGATGGCCAATCCAGGACCAAGATCAAAGCAATGATGACAATATTGATAATCAGCCCGAGCAAACCTTTTTGGACCAACATGCCTGGCGAGCCATCCCAGAAGAATAGAATGCCCAATGACGAAGCGATCGCAGCCCCAATGATAACCGTCGACCACCAATCGGTCCTGGCAAACACGCCGAAGCCACCGATGAGGAAAGCCACGCTGGTAAGCGTGTAGATCACCGTCGCAAGGACCCGGGAGCTCGCGTCACCGAGCAGGCCTGTGAAGAGCCACGAGTTTCCCGTCCAACCCATTTCGGGTTGAAAAGCGACCCAGCGCTGACTCAACGTGACATACCACATGTGAACAAGACCGTGGAGAATTATGAAGATCCCAAATACGAGTTGAATCATTTTAGGCTCCTGTTATGTTAACATCTAACTTCGCCTAGATTCTACGTGTACCCTGTGTCTTTCAAACCAGCTATCATAATGGTCTTGGGCCTGGTCAGAAGGGTAGGAAACTGGTGAGCCTTACAACGAGGCAGACCGCGAAAATATACATTCTGACATTATTTTCTGTGCTAGAATGTCACCCGGTAGGGCACGAAGCAGCCCCTGAATTGACAAAGGACTTGATCAATCCACAAATGCGGACGATTATTTGTTCCTTGCTGCACCTGAGGTTTGTGATGAAACTGATCCCGAAAACCGCGACGTTAATATTTATAACTGTGATGACATTGAGCGCATGCGGTCAAGCAGACGTGGATGTGACCGCGACTGAGGCTGCCGCTTCAACTGGAACGGCGTCTGTCCTGCAGGCGACTTTAGCGCGGGTTGAAACACAAATCGCGTCAGCTCAACCCACACAGACGCCCATACCAGTTGAGACTGAAACGCCTGAGCCCAGTGTAACTCCTTCTGCAACGGCCACTGCAGTCCCAGCAGTTATCTCGGTATCAGAGAACACGAATTGCCGCAGCGGTCCTGATAGCACATTCGCATTCCTCGGCGTATTAAGCGTTGGAGAGCAGACGGAGATCGTAGCACGAAGCGAGATCCCAGACTATTGGTATGTCGTCAACCCGGACGACCCAGCGAGCTTCTGCTGGCTCTGGGGTGCTTTCGCCACGATCCAGGGCGATGTCGATAACCTCCCTGTCATGACGCCTGAGCCAACCCCCACGCCGTACGCTGGCTTCGACGTCTGGTTCCATGGTTTTGAACCTTGTGCTGGATCACAGACGGCGATCTTTGCAATAAGGAATGCAGGCGCGTCGCGATTATGGTCTGGCTATGTCGGAGTTTACGCGCTGAACCCACTCGATGCTCTGTATGGCCCGGTTAAAGAGCGCCATCCTTTTGCGGACCGTCCACTTCCCGCTTGCCCTCCCGGGCATGGGAACGAACTGTATCCTGGAGAGGTCCGCTACATCCACACGCCGCTGAGCAGCGTGCCGCACGGTCGCGATGCATACGCTGAGATCACGCTGTGCAATGCCGATCACGCTGGAGGTGACTGCGTTACGAAGCTCGGCTACTTCTACATTCCCTAAATTATGCAGTACACATGTTAGATCTTCATCCCT
>JASFUN010000341.1:0-3283 GCA_050050255.1 Anaerolineales bacterium
TCCCAACGCCCCCGAGCCCATGCAGGTCTATGGCTACGCCCCCGAGGTCGACCAGTTGGATATCCCGGTGCTGATCTTCTTCGGCGACCAGGAACAGTACCAGCGTCGGCGTAGCATCGAGACCGCGGTTGCCTCGCTGAAGGACGCCGGTAAAGATGCCACCATCATTGTCTACCCGGGCGTTGGCCGTGGTTTCGACTTCCGCCCACCCAACGTACGCACCTTCGCTGACGACCTGGCGGCCAAGGACGCGGTTCAGCGCGCCGCCGACTTCATCAGCAAACACTTGGCCCCTTACAAGAAGTAATATAGCAGGGTACGCTAAGCCACGGCTTTTTTTCTGTCGATAAAGCCCTTGTCGAGGATCCTGGTGCTGCGATCGGAGTGCTCAGGACTTCTATCTCAGACCGGCGTGAATGACTGGTCGCCGCCCCCGGAACTACAGACCAATGCTGTTGAGACTTTCCTTAAAAAAGGTGTGAACCGACTCGGATACGGCTTTTTTTCTTGCTTTTCTGCTGGATTATCTGAGGCGAGGCGGGCTATTGTTCCTGCAGTTGGCGTTACCGTGACAGCGGCTATTGACAGGAAACGAGATGACACAAAACGTGCTTCCAACGGCGATTCTGCTGGCGAAAGCCCCGCTCAGGGCTGGCGTTGGCGCCGATGTAATCCAGTTTGTTTATAAAAATGGCTGGGTAATACAAAGTCATGACCAGTGGGTGGACCACAAGAGGCAAAACTATTTCGTCCGGCTGGAGTGGGAATTACCAGGTAACAGTGTCGCGCCGAAGGATGTTCGAAAGGCATTCGAGGCAGAGGTCGCGCTACCGCATGAGATGAATTGGGATATGTGGTTCGGTCAGAATCCTGTCCGGATAGCTGTCTTCGTGACCAAAGAGATGGCTCATCTCTACGAGTTGCTTATGCACTGTATTGCCGGGCTCTGGAACGCCAAGGTCGCAATGGTAATAAGCAACCATCCGGATCTCGAGGCTGAAACACGACGCTTTGAGGTGGCCTTTCACCACACGCCAGTCAACGTAAACAATAAGGAAGAACATGAGAACCTTCAACTCAAACTGCTATCCGAGGCTGATATCGAACTCGTAGTGCTCGCCCGGTATATGCAGATTGTTACCGAAAAGCTGATCACTCCGTACCGCAATCACATGATTAACATTCATCACTCGATGCTTCCAGCCTTTGCCGGTGCCAGGCCCTATCAGCAGGCATATGACCGTGGTGTTAAGCTCATAGGTGCCACCAGTCACTTCGTGACTGAAGATCTCGATGCCGGTCCGATCATTGCTCAGGATGTGATCTCAGTGACCCACAGAAAGTCGGTACCAGAGCTCATGGAGATGGGGCGGCAACTGGAAACAACGGTGTTGTCGCGGGCAGTGGGTCTGTATGTAAATCGTCGGGTAATGGTCGAAGAGGGACGCACGATAATCTTCGATTGATATACCAATGGCGGATACCCAAAAAGTCTTCGTCTAAACGGTGTGTCAGAAGTTGGTACGGAATCCGGCGGTAAGCAAAGTAGTGCCACTGGAGGCAGTCGCCTGGCACTAGCCCGAATTTCTCACCGATAGAATTGAATAAGGCCGTGTTCCATGGCATAACGCTTGTGCGAGCAAGTAGTTACAGCCAAAGGAGTCAGCGGCCTTATGAAGACAGAGTGTACTGCAGGACAACTGGAATTTCACGGCCTGGGACGGCGTGCCGTAGTGGGCGCATTTGACGGTGGCAAGATCAGTTCCGACAGTGGCGGACTGTTGCTGCGCGAGGTCGAGCAGCGTACCGGTATTCTACAGCGACTGTCCGGCTGTTTTGTCGATCATCGAGATCCCGATCAGATTGAGCACACGCTGGAGTCGCTGATCAAGCAACGGGTGATGGGGCTGGCGCTGGGCTATGAAGATCTCAACGATCACGATGCCTTGCGCCAGGATCCGCTGCTTGCGCTGCTCAGTGATGTGGCCGATCCGAGCGGTCAGGGTAGAAGGCGCACGCAGGACAAGGGCTGCGCCCTGGCGGGCAAGAGCACACTCAACCGCCTGGAGTTGACCCCCGGGGATGCTGATGCGGGGAGCCGCTACAAGAAGATTGTGGCCGATGCGGCGGCGATGGATGCGCTGCTGCTGGAGGTTTTTCTCGAGGCCTATGAAGCGCCCCTCGAGGAGATCATTCTGGACGTGGATGCGACCGACGATCCGGTGCATGGACATCAGGAAGGGCGTTTCTTTCACGGCTATTACCGCGAGTACTGTTACCTGCCGCTCTACATCTTTTGCGGCGAACAGCTGCTCTGTGCCCGCCTGCGTCGCGCCGATCAGGACGCGGCGGCCGGCACCCGAGAGGAGCTGGCGCGGATTATCGAGTCCATCCGCCGGCGCTGGCCCGAGACGCGCATTCTGGTGCGGGGTGACTCGGGGTTCTGCCGGGAGGACCTGATGGGCTGGTGTGAAGCCCGGGATGTCGATTATGTGTTTGGTCTGGCCAAGAACAGTCGCTTGAAGGCGGCCATCGCCGCAGAGCTCTGCGCGGCCCAGGCGCAGTATGAAGCCAGTGGCGAGGCGGCGCGCGTGTTCAAGGATTTCCGTTATCAAACCCGCAAGAGCTGGTCACGGGAACGGCGGGTGATCGGCAAGGCCGAGCACCTGGCCAAGGGCGAGAACCCGCGCTTTGTGGTGACCTCCTTATCCACAACAAACCTGGATGCCCGCGCCTTGTATGAAGATCTGTACTGCGCCCGGGGCGAGATGGAAAATCGCATTAAGGAGCAGCAGCTGGCGCTGTTCGCCGACCGCACCTCCACCCATGAGATGCGATCCAACCAGCTGCGGCTGTACTTTTCCTCGTTTGCCTACGTGCTGATGCAAACCCTGCGCCGTCTGGGACTCAAAGGCACCGCCCTGGCCAAGGCGCAATGCGACACGATACGCCTGAAGCTCTTCAAGATCGGCGCACACATCCGCCTCAGTGTGCGCCGGGTCTGTATCGCCTTCTCCGAGAGTTATCCCTACGCCGAATTATTCCGGCACATTCTGCGCACGATGCAGTGCATTCCGATGCGCTGTTAACCCAAACACGGTATCCAACAATCATGGCGTGCGTTCACACCGCACAGGGACGGCTTTGCCTGGTCTGTGATAAATTGCGTTACCCCCACCTCTCGATGCCTCAAATCGGCAGCAAAAACGCGCCCGCTCACATGAACTTAACCGGCACCTCGGCTCTCCTCAGGTTCACCGCGCACACTCAGGCTAAAATCCGG
>JASFUN010000342.1:0-3273 GCA_050050255.1 Anaerolineales bacterium
CGCGTACTGCCTGGATGGTATCATCAAAATACACTGATTGAGGAGGAACAACTATGGATGTTCAGGCAAAGAAAACAGCGCTGCGCATGATCCCGTACGGGTTGTTTGTATTAACGGCACGCAGTGGTGACGAGAAGGTCGCCGCGGGGGCGGTGAATTGGGTCACGCAGTCCTCCTTCGATCCACCCCAGGTTGTGGTCTGTGTGCGCGAAGATTCCTACCTGCACAGTGTGATCGAGGAAGCGAAATCTTTCGCGCTAAACGCGGTTGGCAAATCCCAGGAAGATATGGCGGTTCGATTTTTCAAGCCGGCTGAACCAGCAGGACAAACCATCGGCGGCTATCCCTTCGAGGTTGGTTCGTCAGGTGCCCCGATCCTTACGGATGCACCGGCATACCTGGAGTGCAAAGTTGTGGGCTCACAACACAAGGGCGATCACTCTGTTTTCATCGGGGAGGTCGTTGAAGCCTTCGCAGAATTAGAAGCGGGCAGCCGGCCCGACGAAAGCATACTCATGCTCAGCGATCTCGAGGGTGAAATTTATTACGGCGGATGATGAACATGGGCGGTCTGCTTTGTAATCATCGTCATTTCTGCGCATAGATAGGGGAGGATGATCGCACTATGAAGAGTTTCCGGAAAGAATTGTGGTTCAACGTCCCGGGTCGGCGTGCTTTTATTAACATAACTCCCGAGGTACGCGCGGCGGTCGAGGAGAGCGGTGTCCGGGAAGGCTTAGTGCTCGTAAACGCGATGCATATCACCGCTTCAGTGTTCATCAACGATCATGAATCGGGTTTGCATCAAGATTACGAGAAATGGTTGGAGGATCTCGCCCCGCATGAACCGACCTCCCAATACCTGCATAACCGGACGGGGGAGGATAACGCCGACGCCCATCTCAAGCGTCAGGTTATGGGCAGGGAGGTCGTGGTTGCCATCACCGCTGGCGATCTAGATTTCGGCCCGTGGGAGCAAATCTTCTACGGAGAGTTTGACGGGGGTAGGCGCAAGCGTGTGCTGATTAAGGTTATTGGAGAGTAGGGGATCGCAGATGCCTGGCAGATACGCTCGACTCGAGAGGCTATTGGTTAACTACTACGGAGTGCTCCAGTCCCTTCACATCCTCGCTCTGGTTGTTTCCGGGCTGTGGTGGTTTCAAAACGGTGATTTGGGCGTGCTTGCCTTGCCGCCGCAGGGAGGTTGGGCTGCTCAGAGCGTCCATTTTCTTGCAGCAACAGGCATGTTCGATCTCGTAATCGCAGCCTGCGCTATCTTCTTCGTTCTCCGCTATCGGGAAGGACACGCGAGCGCGGGTATCCTTGGTGCTGTTGCGCTGACCGGCTCAATGTACTCAGCTGTGATTTACCTCTACGGCACGCTGCGCAGTGGAGCATGGTCTGCACATCTCATCGCATACAGCATCATCGCCGTCGTGTTTGCGCCGATGGTGCTGCTGGCGGTCGTCTTCCTCTATAGGAGGCTCCCGGGGGACACAATCAGTTGAATCAGGGTCAAAGGGTACAAAACATATCTTAAGGCGCTGTGCTTGATTGCCAGCGACACTCGAGAGGTGCCTGGATGAAGAATTGGATCTTCCCCGTTTTTGGGGCCTTCGTTTTCTGGGGTTTGTGGGGGTTCCTTCCCAAGATCACCACGCGCACAATATCGCCGATGAATGCAATGATCTTCGAAGCGATAGGTGGTGTCTTGGTTGCCGGCCTCGCCGTCCTCAGCCGCGGCTACCACCTTGAGCTGACCCGCCAGGGAGTGCTGCTCGCTTTGCTGACGGGTGTGTTTGGCATCCTCGGAGCCTGGATGTACCTGCAGGCAGTGTCAACGGGCAAGGTTTCGCTTGTTGTAAGCTTCACTGCACTTTACCCGATATTAAGCATCATCCTCGCAGTCGTCTTTCTCGGAGAGACTTTAAGCGTCAGGCAGGGCGTAGGGATAGCTATGGCCATGCTCTCGATGCTGCTCATAGCAGCCTGAACCTGAAACAGTCTGCGGTCCAGAGACGGACCGGATCCGGATTCCCAACCTGCAAAGTTAGTGTATAATGCATACCGACCGGTCGGTATTATAGATGCTATGATGAAAAAAAGTGAACAGAGTTCCCGCACCAGGGAAGCGTTGCTCGAATCGGCCGAATTCCTGTTTGCGCAATCTGGGTATGACGCTACCAGTGTCGCCTCGATTTGCGAGGCGTCCGGGCTTAGTAAGGGCGCTTTCTATCATCACTTTGAAAGCAAGCAGGCCTTGTTTTTCGAACTCCTCAAGCGGTGGTTGAACACCCTGGAACAGCGGCTCCGGGAGATCGAGTCACAAGGCGACCGAGTGCCGGAGACGCTGATGTCCATGGCCCATGTCGTCGGTGAGGTGCTGGATGTGGGCGGGCCGCAACTCTCCATTTATCTGGAATTCTGGAACCAGGCTTTGCGTGATTCCAAGATCCACAACGCGCTCAGCGAACCCTTTGAAGAGTTTCTGGCATTCTTTTCAAGTTTGCTCACTCAAGGGGTAGAACAGGGCATCATCGAATCAACAGATCCAGAGCAGACAGCCCGTGTGATAACAGCCCTGGGGATTGGCCTGCTCTTCCAGGGCCTGCTCAACCCTGAAGCAGCAGACTGGAATGAGGTCTCAGCTTATGGTCTCGGGATTGTCCTCGCAGGCTTGAGTAAGGAGAAGTGACGGTGAACATATTGCTTACTGGGGCGTTTGGGAACATCGGGATGAGCACGCTGGATGAGCTTTTAGACCGAGGCCACTGGGTCCGATGCTTCGATCTTCCCAGCAAATCAAACATGCGAAAATCCAAAGCTTACGCCGATCAGGTCCAATTGCTCTGGGGCGATCTCAGAGATATACAAGCTGTCCCGGAGGCTATGAATGGCGTAGATGTGGTCGTGCACCTGGCTTTTGTTATCCCGGCTTTGTCGGTGACAGGCAGGGGCTCTGAAGAGGATCCTGATTGGTCCTATGATGTAAACGTTGGTGGCACCAAGAACATCATCGGCGCGATTAAAAGCCAGGAACCTCAACCACGCCTGATCTTCAGTTCATCGCTGCATATCTACGGGAGGACCCAACATATCCAGCCCCCACGCAAGATTACGGACCAACCTGCTCCGATCGAACACTACGCTCAGCATAAGGTTGAATGCGAGAAAATCATCAGAGAGTCTGGCATTTGTTGGAGTATCTTTAGATTAGCTGCCTCACTTCCGGTCCGCCTGATCCTGGACAAGACGATGTTCGAAGTGCCCCTG
>JASFUN010000343.1:0-3265 GCA_050050255.1 Anaerolineales bacterium
CATCAGATCTTCGCCCGATTCGCGCAGCTCCCAGCATTTATCAAAGATTTCTTTAACATTCGACTCGCTGCCGGGCGTCTTGATCACTTCCCCGGCGATGTTCGCCAGCCAATCAAAGCGCTCCTTGCTCATACCCTCCGGCAGGATGGCGATCGATTCGCAGGCCAGCAGCGCAGAATCGTAAGCACCGCCTCGGCAGTAGTTTCCCGTCGAAGGCCACACCGCTTTCTGCTTGGTGGGGTCAAACTGACCGGTGATCAAGCGCGGGACGAGACACCCGAACGCAGCACCGACTTTATGCGCTCCGGTGGGAAACCACTTCCCCACCAGGCCTATGATGCGAGCGTCGACGCCCGTAAGTTCGGGAGGGAACTCGATGTAGTTGACGCCATCGAACCCGCCTCCGCTCTCCGCGGGTTCATTCTTCCATGTGATGCGGAACAGGTTCAACGGGTTCACGTCCCATAAACCGATAGCCGATAGCTTCTGCTTGATTTCTGCGGGTATGAGCGATGGATCCCTCATCTGGGCGAAGGTCGGGATGATGATGTCGCGTTCGCGCGCCCTTTCGACTGCCTTTTCGAACCCACCCTCTACTTTTGTAAGGTCGATCATTCTACGTTCTCACTCCTTATTGTTGTCTTGTATCGGGATTTTCAGGCGCCTCTCTAACGATGTAGAGCGGTCGGCCTTTAGCCTCATCATATAGACGGCCGATGTACTCACCCAGGATGCCGAGTGAAATGAGCTGCACGCCACCAAGGAAAAGCACAGCAATAAGCGTTGTGGCCTGCCCGAAAAAAGCCTGGTTCCCCATCAACCGCATGACAATCACTACCGGTATCGCCAGAATGCTCAGGCCTGCGCTGAAAAATCCGAGGTAGGTGGAGATTTGCAGCGGAAAATAGGAGAAGCCTGTTATCGCATTCAGCGCGAGCCTGAGCATCTTGCGGAATGGGTATTTTGTCTCGCCCGCCTTCCGGGCCGCGCGCCGGTAGGGCACCCCTGTCTGCTTGAAGCCCACCCATGCGACCATGGCGCGCGGGAAGCGGTGCCGTTCGCGCATACTGGAGAGCGCATCGACGACTTTCCTGTCCATCAACCGAAAATCACCCGTGTCGACCGGGATATCAACGTCTGTGATCTTATTGATCAAGCGGTAGAAGAGCGCCGCTGTAGCCTTCTTGAATAACGTCTCACCCTCACGTTCCTCCCGCACCGCGTAGACGACCTCGTATCCTTCCCTCCAGCTTTCGACCATCTTAACGATCACCTCTGGGGGATCCTGCAGGTCTGCGTCCATGACCACGACAGCCTGTCCATGGCTGTAATCCAAGCCTGCCGTGATAGCGATCTGATGCCCGAAATTGCGGGCGAAGATCACGGGTTTAACATGCTCGTCCTCGTCCGCCTTCGAGAGTATCCATTGCGTGGAACCGTCTGTTGAACCGTCATCGATCAGCAGCAGCTCCCAGGTCTCGCCGATTTGCTGCATGACTTCCGTCACCCGACGGTGAAGTTCGGGCAGGGATTCGATCTCGTTATAAACTGGCACCGCGATGGAAAGGACCACATCTTTTGCCATAGGATTCATCCTTCCCTTTTAAACCTTCAGCGCCGCTTGCAGCGCTTCCAGGGTGGGCTTGATGACAGGGGCATCCCCGGTTGCCCGCATGCTGGCGCCGACGTCCTTCAACCCGTTGCCGGTGTTAAGCACCAACACTTCGTCTGATTCGTTGATCAACCCACGGTCAAGCGCTGCCTTCATCCCGGCGTACGAGGTTGAACCGGCTGGTTCCGCGAAGACGGCGACATCCTCGCCCAGTTCAACCATCGCCTCCAGGATCTCCTCATCGGGCACGGCGATGAAAGCGCCTCCGGTTTCCGTGGCGGCGCGCAGCGCCCGCAGACCGTCACGCGGCATGTCAACCGAGATACTATCGGCCAAGGTCTCTGCAGAGACCGCCTGGATCTTCTCCGTCCCAGCATCGAACGCGTTGGTGATCGCCGCAGATCCCTGCGATTGAACCCCGAAGATGCGCGGGATGGCATCAATCCAGCCCAGTGCATGCAGGTCCTTAAAGCCTTTATGCAAACCCGAGATGATGTTACCGTCTCCGACTGATACGAAAACCGCATTGGGAGAGTACCACTTCCCGCTGCCGGGCTTCCCGTGCTGCGCACTCAACTGCTCGCAGATCTCAAACGATGCTGTCTTCTTTCCTTCTGCAGTGAAGGGGTTGTAGCCTGTGTTCCGGCAGTACCATCCCAGAGCATCGGAAGCTTCAACGCTCAAGTCGAACGCATCGTCGTAGTTTCCGTCGACGAGAAACACCCCGGCGCCAAAAATCATCAACTGGGCAACTTTCGCCGCCGGTGCTGCCTTCGGCGCCAGGATCACCGCACGGTGGGATGCCGCAGCCGCCATGCCTGCCAGGGCAGCCCCGGCGTTGCCGGTTGAGGCGGTGATCGTCACCTCCACGTCCGTTTGCTGAGCCCGTGCGACGACGACCGCGCTCGCCCGATCCTTGAACGATGCGGTCGGGTTGCGCCCATCATCTTTAAGCCAGAGCTTTTTCAAACCAAATTGCGCCGCTTTTTTCTCCAGATCAAAGATCGGAGTCCATCCAACTGCCCACAGCGGGGTCCCCCGATGACCTGGATTATCCACGGGGATTAGATCCAGGTAGCGCCAAATCGAATGATCTGCGGAAGATTCGATCTTCTCGGGAGACGAAAGCTGGTTGATCCGATCGTAATCCAGCAGAACATCCAGGTTGCCGCCGTCTTTGGGGCAGGTATAGGTAACTTCATCCGGTTCGTATGAAGTTCCGCACACGGAGCAGCGATAGCCAGTAAAAGATCCCATCTTACAGCCCCCGCGCGCCGCGAATGTATGGTAACCCCAGCGCTGCTGGCGCGCCCAGGCGCTTGCGGATCGCCTCACGCGAACCGATGACCAGGACGAGAATCGTAAACGCGTAAGGCAGCATCTGGAGGAAGAAACCCCAGTATGGATTGTAGAAGAACGGATTCCGAATTCCCAGGATTCGGGTGGGTCCCTGAATATCCAGGATCAACCGACGAAGTGCACCAAAAGCGTATGACCCGCCAGCTGCGCGGATGGGATCCCACTGGGCAAAGATGACTAGCCCGATGGCAATCCATCCCTGACCGGAGGTTGTCAGCGCACTGAACCACCCCGGTGAGACCGCCAGGCTGATCGTCGCCCCCGAGAGACCTGCGAAAACGCCGCCCACGAATA
>JASFUN010000344.1:0-3243 GCA_050050255.1 Anaerolineales bacterium
GACGCTTTACAGCTTGCTGGTAATCAAGGATGGCTTCTTGATCGCCGAACAGTACTTCAACGGCGGCGCGGTCGACGAGCAGACCTTGATCCAATCGGCTACTAAGAGCTACATCTCTGCACTGGTCGGCATCGCCATCGAGCAGGGATGTCTTTCCAGCGTCGACCAGAAAATGCTCGCGTTCTTCCCTGAAGTCGCCGATGAGGTGACCGATCCACGCAAACATGAGATCACCATCCGCCAGCTGCTGCAGATGCGCTCCGGTTATCCCGACGAAGAGACGGATGCGGCCCTCCTCGAAGCTCTGTACTGGGGCGTTCCCACGACTTTGATTGAGCCTTTCCCGCTCGTGAGCGACCCGGGCACGGACTTTAACTACAGCAATCTGACCTACAACTGGCTGGCGATCATATTGGAACGCGCCTGCGGGCCGGACCTGAGGGATTTCGCCCGGGGGCATCTTTTCGAACCGACCGACAGCGAGGTGGGCGAGTGGCTCAAGGATTACGAGGATAACTACATCGGGAGCGGCGGGATCCATGTCACCGCCCGTGATGCCGCTAAATTCGGACTGCTGTACTTGAGGGATGGAGCGTACAAAGGGACACAGGTCGTACCCGCTGACTGGGTCGATGCTTCGCTCCAGACCTATTCAGAAGGTGCGCGTGATTACGGTTGGGGTTTCGCATTAAAGGACATGGGCTACGGGTATGGCTGGTGGACGGCGCGCGCCGGCGAGCACGATGTCGTCTTCGCCTGGGGCCATGGCGGCCAGCTGATCGTGCTTTTGGATGAGCTTGACATGCTGATTGTGACGACCGCCGATCCGTTCTTCGGCCAGCATGACGGCGAATCCTGGAAGCACGAAAAGGCGAACATGAATCTGGTGGGGACTTTTATCAAATCACTTCCGTCCAAGTGATGACTGACATAACGATTGGACACGTGGGCAAAGTGGAGACCATGGGACAAATCGTTGCCATGTCCAGACTGCTCGGGATGATCCCATCGGATGCAACGAATTCAATTAAGGATCCTTAAACCTTGGTAACCATGGAGTTGTTGGATTGGTTGGCCCGGACAAGGGATGCATTATAAGGTTGTCGCTGCTCGTCGGAGGCGCGCTGGATCTGCCTTTCCAATAGTCATGCAGAAATTTTATTTCGATGTCCTGAAGGGCCAGGGTGTTAACCAGCCATCGGGCCAGGTGCCGTTCTGTGCTGGTGCCAGTAGCCGATTGACATCCCGCCTGTCAGAGTAGTAGTAGCCAACCTGCACTTTATCAAGAACAAGTTACAGAGCTAAAACAATTGTTCCGGTGTCCCGTTCAGTGGGCAGAGCATTGGGCTCACCATGGGCGCTCCGGGGCAAAGCTGCATCATCCAAGCAGTGAAGCGGTTCAATCTAACAAGGAGCAGAGCGATGAATAACAAAACGATCGGCAGACTCGTGGGGGCATTATTCCTGGCTTCGAACGCCACATTCCTCTTAGGAGCTTTTATCTTCGTCGAGCCCCTGCTGGCGGATCCGAATTTCCTCAGCCTTATTACCGAAAACAGCAGTCAGGCGGTCTTCGGAGCGCTGCTCGAGATCGCCAACGCAGTCGCTTATGTGGGCATCGCCGTGCTGGTGTATCCGATCTTCCGGCCGCGCTTCCCGAGCATGGCGGTCTGGTACGTCGCATTCAGGGTCATCGAGTTCGTCATGCAGAGCATCAGCAGCCTGAGCCCGATGGTGCTGGTTTCGTTGAGTGAGCGGGCGGTCAGCACCGGGGCCGAAGGATCGGACGCGCTGCAGGCGGCCGGGCTGCTCCTGATCGAAGGGCGCGCCTGGGCGTTTCAGATGGTCACCGTTTCGCTCATCCTCGGTGCCACAGTGTTCTATACCATGCTCTATAAGTCCAGGCTCATCCCGAGGTTCATATCGGTCTGGGGTTGGATCGCCGCGTTCTTCGTGATCGTCACCGCGCTGATGGACATGTTCGGCATCAGCCCGGGTATCTTCGAGTTCCTGGGTTTGTTCATGCTCCTGAACGAGCTGTTCCTCGGTGGGTGGCTGATCGTGAAAGGATTCGATTCGGTCGCACTTGCTGCGAACTCCTCGAATTAGAAGCCTAATTTGCGAATCTCGGTCCAGTTTTTCTCTTGTACACTTTTCTCGCGGCAAAAATTCGTATGGGGACTTTAGATCAACTTGTTGGGACAACAAAAGCGCGCCATTCGATGAAGATAATCTTTGAGGAGTGAGTTGAGTATGAAAAAAGTTTGCATTGTCGGGGCTTCGGGGAAACTGGGCAGGTACATGGTTCAGCACGCGCTGGATCGGGGCTACCAGGTAGTCGGTGTCTGCCGGGAAAAGAGCGTGGGCAAACTCGATGAGTTCAAGAACCGCATCACGATCATCCCCGGGCCAACTGATGACCGTGACGTGATCAAGGAAGCCGTCGCGGGGTGTGACGGGGTGCTGACCGTGCTCGTGCCGTGGGGCGTCAACGACTACTCATCTGGAACCGCCCAGGCGGTGCTCGATTACGCACCTCCGGGGGCTCGTCTCATCTTTTCTTGCGGCTGGCACATCACGCGCGATGGCAAGGATGTGTATCCGCTCTCGCTCAAAATCCAGGAGAAGCTCGGCGGTTTCATCGGGAAGTTGTTCCGACTGGTCGACATCGGTGACCAGGTCGAGGCCTGCCGGCGGATCTTCGCCAGCGACACCTTGTGGACCGTGGTGCGCGGCAGCGACCTGGAGGAGGGCGAGAGTCAGGGACTTCCGGTCTGGAGCCGCCATGTGGGCGACCCGATTCTTGAGAGCAACATGACGCGCCGGGTCGATTTTGCACTTTTCATGGTCGCTGCGCTGGAGGACGATGAGCTGATCCACGAAGCGCCGGCGATCGTCGGGTGCCGCACGCCTTCGGCCCTGGCGCATTCTGGATCAAGCCTCTGACCGCTAGAGCCGGGGAATTGCCCGCCGGTGCCTTAGTCTTCGACAGCCCTTCGTCTGGAAGGTCAGGATGATGGACACTGGCAGGAGCGTCCCCGTAGGCCAGGATTCTTAGGGTGAAGGCACGCATGGCCAGGATAGCTCAAGTGAACCAAAATACGAAGACGATCGGCTTGCTGGCATTGTCCGCCGTGCTCATCGCCGTCATCCTGCTGGGCGGAAGCCATCGACGCCAAGGGCAATATCAGCCTTAACCTGGCCGAGGGCGTGGAGGACTTTTCCCGTCAGGTGTTGTTTATG
>JASFUN010000345.1:0-3239 GCA_050050255.1 Anaerolineales bacterium
GAGCTGGGCGGCAAGGTTGATTTGATCCTCGACGGGGGTGTTACACCTGGCGGGCTGCCATCGACGGTGCTCGACTGCACGGTCCGGCCCCCAAAAATCTTGAGAGAGGGTCCGATCTCAAGGGAAACCATCCTTGTCACCCTTAATGGCATCTAGGAAGTTCTCATCGAATGTTAAGCCATCACTCAGGTTCTTCTCATTCAAAAATGCAAAATTAATAACGTATTCTCCTCCCCGAACCCGTGCATTGTGATGGCAGCACAAGGCACGGGTTCGGGTTTGTTTTGCCCCAGGAGGGGATGGGGTTTTCCATACCCTGATTGTGGCGCCATGGGATCCAATCCCAGATCAATGAGGAAGATCCTTCAGCCAGGCCCGCTTCCAATTCAATGAATACCAGCTCAAATATTCATCCAAATGACTTTTCCAGTATTCGGGAAGGTGGTCGCCTTCGTTGATCTGGATGGTGATCGGGATGTTGTTGTTTTGCAGTGCGGTGATGAGCGATTGGGCTGCGGGGTAAAGAGAATCCTGCATACCGATGTCGATCCACAGCGAGGGGCGCCGTTCTGCCGGGATGCTTGTCGCCCAGTCAAGAATGATCGCATCAAGGTATTGCACTGCCGGACTGTGCATGCCCACGGCGGAGAACAACTGCGGGTATTTCAAGCCGATTTCGAGCGCCTGTCCCCCGCCTTTGGAGAGCCCGCCGATGGAACGATAGGCTCTTTGAGGCCGGGCGGCATACGTCTCCTCGATGTGGGGAAGCAGGATCTCCGGGACCGCCTCGATCAGGTCAATGCCGGTGCGGTGCCAGGGCATGACGATGATAAACGGGTGGAGCGCGCCGGAAGAGATCAACCGGTCGGCTGCTTCATCCACGCCCAGTTGATCCCATTGACGATCTGAGCCTTGGAGCCCGTGCAGTAAATAGAGCGTTGGGTATTCCTGATCGGGTTCCTTGCCGTAGCATGGGGGCAGGTAGACGCGAAAGGGCATATCCCGGAATAGACCCGGGTCCTGAAGGGATGATTTGATAACCTGACCGCTCTTTGACGTGCAGGCACGGGTCTCAGGAGTGGCGGTCAGCGTGGGTGGGGAGGTCATGCGTGGCGTGTTTGTGGATTGCGCAGGCGGTGTAAACGTGGCTTGATCGGTGAGATGCAGAGGCGTAGGCGTTTGAAGTTCAGGGACAGCTGCATCAGGAGTGGAGCAAGATGCCGTGAAGAGCAGGGTGATCGAAATCAACCACCTTATCGTTCTTATCGTTGGGTGTCTGAGCGGTTCAATCATGAGCTATCAAAATCGCGCTGTAAAGACGGCATAATCCCACAGCCGGTTTCAGGATTCGGTCCAGTGATAGGGGTTAACCGAAGCGTCCTTCTACGTAGTCCTCGGTGCGCGGGTTTTTGGGGTTCACAAAAAGCTCTTTGCCCATGCCGAATTCCACAAGCTGGCCACCCAGGAAGAAGGCGGCGTAATCGGCAACCCGCGCAGCTTGTTGGATCGAGTGGGGGACAAGCACGATGGTGTAATCCTGCTTGAGCAGTTGGAGCGAACCTTCCACTTTCCCGGTTGAGATTGGATCGAGCCCTGAAGTAGGCTCATCCAGCAAGATGATTTCAGGCTCCAAAGCCAACACCCTCGCCAGGCAAAGCCGCTGCTGTTGGCCACCCGATAGTGAAACCGCCGGATCATCGAGGCGGTCATGAACCTCTTCCCATAGCGCAGAAGCTTTCAGACTGCGCTCAACGGCCTCGTTGAAGCGGTCGGGACTGCGTTCACCTCCCAGTTCTAATCCGTAGGTCAGGTTTTCCCGGATCGACATCGGCAGGACCACCGGGCGTGCGAAGACCATGCCGACGCGCCGCCTCAACTTGATGACATCCAGTTTTGGATCGAGGATATCGACCCCGTCGATGAGGACGGACCCGCTCAGGGAGACGACATCTGCGAGGTCATTGAGACGGTTAATCGTGCGGAGAAGGGTCGATTTGCCGCCGCCAGCAGGCCCGAACATGACCGTGATCTGGTTGGCAGGGATGTCCAGGTTGATGCTCTGGAGCGATTCGGTTCCGTCCGAGTAGCGGACGTTTAACCCCTTGATTTGGATCTTAGTTGCCTCGAACTGATAGTTCGCGTTGCCCTCAAACAGCTTGTCTTCGCCGGGGTTGGAGGTTTCCTGCGCTGTGGGTAAAGTCACCACTGCCTCCTCGCCCGCGCCCTTGAGCGGATGATTGTCGCGATGATGTTCATACCCAACACGAAACTGAGCAGCACAACGGCGGTCCCGTATTGGATCTGAATGGGCATACCGGGAACCTGGGTGGAGATGACAAACAGGTGGTAGGGCAGCGCCATGGTTGCATCAAATATCGAAGCTGGGAGCTTTGGCAGGAAGAACGCCGCGACCGTGAACAAGATCGGTGCAGTTTCACCTGCAGCGCGCTCGAGGCCCAGGATGACGCCTGTCAGGATACCGGGAAGTGCCTGCGGAAGTACCACGCGCCGGATGGTTTGCCATTGGGTTCCGCCTAGCGAGACGCTGACCACACGGAAGCTGTTTGGCACCGCGCGGAGTGCTTCTTCGGTTGTACTGATGATCACGGGAAGCGTCATGATGGCCAGGGTGAGGGACCCTGCGATGATGCTGGTCCCGAACTGCAGAAAAAGGACGAACAATCCCAGGCCGAACAGCCCGTAGACCACAGAAGGGATACCCGCAAGGTTGATGATCGCAATGCGGATGGCACGCGTCCAGCGGTTGTCGGAAGCATATTCAGCCAGGTATATTGCGGCCCCGATCCCGAGCGGCACAGAGACGACGGCGGTGCCGATGGTAAGCCAAATCGTGCCAACCAGGGCAGGCAAGATGCCACCGTCGCGCATCCCATCCTTGGGGAAATCGGTCAAGAACTCCCACGAGATGGCAGGCAGCCCCTGAGAGTAAATATGCACCACGATGAGCACGATCGGCAGGACTGTCGCAAGGGCTGCCATCGTTATGAGGGCGTAGCCAAGGCGTTGAACACGCCTTTTTTGTTGTGAACTTGTTCCTATAGCAAATGTTTTGTCCATGCCTATTCCGATAGAGCCATCTCCTTCAAGTACCTGCTAAGAGAGGATACGTTCGGCCCTCTTTCTCTGCCTGAATACGACACTCGCTGCGGTCAGGTTGACGATAAGCGAGATTAAAAAGAGCACAATCCCGATGAAGAAGAGCACGTGATAGTGGACGC
>JASFUN010000346.1:0-3231 GCA_050050255.1 Anaerolineales bacterium
TGGAGTCGGCGTCAGGAACGGGGTTGGTTGTGCTAACGGCTTCTCATCCATACCGGCCTGAACGCGAGAAAACGCCATCTGCGCTCCGGCCAGCGCCAGGCTGAAAGCCAGCAATCCCAGTATAAAGGCCTTTGGAAAACGTTTAATTGCATGCATGATCTTCCGTCCGATTATAGCGCCTTCAGATTGCGGCGAGTAGTGCTCCATAAAGTGGTCATTAGCGATCGGCTGGTAGCTCATCACTATGCTATACTCAGCCAGGAGGGCCCAATGCCACTAAACTTAATCATCGGTGCACAGTGGGGCGATGAGGGCAAGGGGCGCATTACAGACCTCTTAGCCGAGCACGCGGACGTCGTCGCCCGATTCAGCGGTGGCGATAACGCCGGTCATAGCGTGACCGTTGGCGATCAGCTGTTCAAACTGCACCTGATACCATCCGGAGTGATCCAGCCTGGCACAATCTGCTGCCTGGGCTCGGGGATGGTGATCAACCCCGTGAAATTGCTACAGGAGATGGACCAGCTTCAGGGATCCGGCATCGACATCTCGCCAGAGCGCATCCGCATATCAGGCGCGGCGCATATGATCACCCCGGCTCACATCCTGCTCGACGCCGCTGCCGAAGAACAGCGCGGCGAAAACCAGATCGGCACGACCAAACGCGGCATCGGGCCAGCCTACACGGACAAAACCGCCCGCAGCGGGATACGCTTCGAAGCGATGCTCGACCCGCAAGCCTTCGCCAGGAAATTGCGTTCCCACCTCGCCCAGGCTTCATTATTGCTTGAGAAAGTGTACGCTTACGACACACCGCCGATCGACGAAACCGTGCAGACCTATCTTGCATTGGCAGAGCGATTACGCCCGTATATCGTCGATGTCGGTTCGCTCATCGATGCCGCGTTGGGTGCCGGCGATGTCGTCCTGGCAGAGGGCGCTCAAGGGACCCTGCTCGACCTCGATCACGGGACCTATCCTTTTGTTACCAGTTCCCATCCAACCACCGCAGGGGCTTTGCTGGGCCTGGGGGTCGGGCCCGGTCACCTGGATCGCATCGTCGGCGTTACTAAGGCCTTCCAGACGCGCGTAGGGGAGGGCCCTTTTCCTACCGAATTAAGCGGTGAACTAGCCGGTCAACTCAGAGGCTCCGGCGAAAACCCATGGGACGAGTTCGGCACGACAACCGGCCGGCCTCGCCGAGTCGGCTGGCTGGATGGGGTGCTGCTGCGTTACGCACAACGCATCAACGGCTTCACTGAACTCGCCATCACCAAACTCGATATTCTATCTGGCCTGAATCCAATCTACTTCTGCAAATCATATTCAACGCAGGAGGGGACATTCGATAGCCTCCCGGCGGGTCCTGCAGACCTGACCCCCTTCGAACCCACGTACGAAATACTGGAGGGTTGGGAGCAAGACATCACCGCAATTACCAGATGGTCCCAACTGCCAGCTGCGGCAAAGGACTATATCGAGTTGATCGAGAGCTATACTGGCCTTCGCGTCCGATTGATCTCCGTCGGCCCAGAACGTGATCAGGTCATCCGCCGCGACTGACGAGCTTACCACGCCAAACACACCGTCAAACATTCCTTCGGTATAATCCCGCCATGCGTAAAAGACGTTCAGGACGTCTGCTTGTTTGGATTATCTCACTGGGCTTGCTCGTTGCAGGCCTGGTCATCGTCTACAATCTTCCGCCAATCCAGGAGAGGTTCGGCTGGCGCGTCTCACAACTCCAGGCCCAGATCAAGTACGCCATATCACCACCCGAGGAAGCAGTTTTCACACCCGATGCGACCCTGGCTGCGGTTGTAGAGAGCACACTTGAAGCGTATACCCCCACCGCTACAGACACACCCGAGCTGGGACCCACCCCGACAGTTACGATCACGGCCACCCCGACCCTGGAACCGACACCGCTGCCCGAAAAGGTCGAATTGAAAGGAATCCGCCACGAATACCAGAAGTGGAACAACTGCGGTCCCGCTAACCTGAGCATGGCGCTCTCGTACTGGGGATGGGATGGTGACCAACGACCGATCGCTTCATACGTCAAACCTAACTCTCGTGACAAAAACGTCATGCCCTACCAGCTGACCAGCTTCGTCGAAGACGAGACTGACCTGCGGGCCATCATCCGGGTGGGCGGCACGTTGGAGATGGTGAAGAGATTGCTCGCTGCGGGCTTCCCGGTGATCGTCGAAAAGGGTTTTGAAGGAAGCGGGTTCGACGGCTGGATGGGGCATTACGAGGTCGTCAGCGGCTACGATGACGCCCGCCAACAGTTCACCGTCCAGGATTCTTACATCATGGCGAACCTGCCAATTTCCTACGAAGAGATGTTGAAATATTGGCGCCATTTCAACTACACCTACGTGGTGATTTATCCTCCCGGGCGGGAAGAGGAACTCATGGATCTGCTCGGTCCGAATGCTGATGAGACTTACAATACAGAAATGGCGGCTGAGTTAGCTTCCGTTGAGATCTTTGAAACTAGCGGGCGCGCTCAATTCTTTGCCTGGTTCAACCGTGGCACAAACCTGGTCCGCCTGGACGACTACGCCGGCGCATCCCAGGCCTACGATGAAGCGTTTAAGATCGATGCTCAGCTGGCGATCTCCGATCCCGATGCTCGCCCGTGGCGCATCATGTGGTATCAAACCGGTCCGTACTGGGCTTACTATTACACCGGCCGTTATTACGATGTGTTGAACCTCGCCAATTTCACAATTGAGAACATGAGCGAGCCGGCCGTCGAGGAGAGTTTTTACTGGCGAGCGCTGGCGCGCGAAGCGCTTGGCGATCTAGATGGAGCCATCCAGGATTACAAGCGGGCGCTTAAATGGCATCCGGACTGGTCCCTCGCGCTGGCCCAATTGGACCGGCTCGGTGTAGATTTCTGATCAACACCCATCTCTGCGATACTTAGCGACATGACCGAATCCATTTCAGTCGATACTTCGAACCGCGTGGCTCGATCGACGCTCATAGTGATGGGCGGCCTGGCCACATCGATCGTCTTCGGCTTTTTACGCCAGCGGGTGATCGCCATACGATTCGGTACCAGCGCCGAGTTAGACGCATTCACCGCTGCAAACGGGGTTCCTGAACTATTGTTCACCATGCTGGCTGGAGGCGCGCTCGCGTTTGCATTCATCCCGGTTTACACACAGCTTCTAACGCAGGATGACGCAACAAATTCCAACCTGCTGCTCAGCCGCG
>JASFUN010000347.1:0-3220 GCA_050050255.1 Anaerolineales bacterium
CGAATGAAATCAATGCCGTGGATGAGTACTCGCTGATCTCGCCCGCTCCTAGCGTCTCTGCAGTCTCCAGATCCGTGATGATTTCGAGCTCCCCGGCTTTATGTTGCGGGCGGAAGACGATGTTCAGCGGTCCGGTGACCATATGGCGGAGCTTGGTGAAGGGCAGGCTGACGAAGAACAACGTCCCGGCGGCGGCATGCGCCCAGAAGAGCGTCGCGTGAATTGGCGCCTGGGGTGCGACCTCAACCCCCAATCCCGCAAGCCCGGATGCAAGCCAGTTGCCAATTGGTGACCAGGCACGCCATTCCGGATTCGTCGCCAGGATGCGCACACCCTCGGACGTAAAGCCGATCATGGTGATCACAAAAAGCAGCGCGATTGCGTACCAGTCATCCCATCGATTTGGAAGTGAATCTGGTTTGAAGAATGCCCGTCGGGCGAACGCCATCAGCAAGCCGATAAGGATCATCGCCCCGCCGATATCCATCACCAGCTCGAACCCAAGATAGGCTGCGCCGCGTGGGAAGTTCAATTCAACCGGGATGAAGAGGGGATACTGGAGCAAGTTGATGATCGTGCCCAGGATCTGGATCGTCATGCCCCAGAAGATCATGAAGTGCATGATGCCCGGGTAGAGGCGTTTTAGGACACGATCCTGGACGACTGCGTGCAGGAAGAAATCCCGGAGCGAGCGAAGCCAGCGACGTGATCCCGGGTGTTCTGCGGGTGTGGTAGAAGGGATCGCTTCAGTGGTCACGCTTCACCGCCTATAAATATGGTGCCGTCCGTGATCTGGAGAGGGATCGCCTCAAGTGGACTCGGTGGGGGTCCGGAGATGACGGATCCATCGACGGGGTCAAAGAAACCTTCGTGGCAGGGACAAGCGAGCAGTTTGGAATCGGGGTCCCACGCGACCAGGCATGCGAAATGTGTGCACACTGCCGAATACGCCACCAGCCCTTTCTCAGGGGTGTTCACAACGATTGCGGGGTAGCGACCAAAGCGCACGGTCTGGGCCTCTCCAGTGGCGATCGAGCCTTCGTCCCCGACGGGCACGGGCTCGGAGGGCGTCTCCTCGAGCTTCGCTGGCCAGAAGAAAGCGATTACGGGAGCGAGGATCGCCGTCACCCCTGCAGCAGCGACGAGACCCTGCAAAATGGTAAGAAAACCGCGCCGGCTCAGCCTTGGCTCCGGTTCGTGCATGTGAGGGACCTCTTCTTTGTTGTTATCTTGGTTGGGCATCGAGGCCTCCATCGCTCAACTACGCATACCCAGGACGGTCATGAAGATTACTGCGGCCAACACCACGGCTGAGAGTAATATCCGACGCCGTATGGCGGAGTGCGTATCTTCCTTGCTGTCAAGAAATGGCCATACGGCCATCACGAGCAGCGCCCCGATGGGGATTAAAACGCCCGCAGTCTTGGGGATGTATTTCAACATTTCATACAGGAAGAGGAAATACCATTCAGGTTTGGCATGCGCCGGTGTCTTCATCGGGTCCGCCGGCGCTTCCAGGCCGACCGGCCAGAGTGTACCTGCGATTCCCACGATCAATGCCAATCCAAGAATGCCCATCGTGACTTTCGCTTCGGTGGTGACGTGATCCGGGAAAAACGGGATCGTTTTCTTTTCCGTAGTGACTTCCCCTTCGGTCATGATGCCTCCCGGGCTGTCTTTAAAGTGGTTCCTTGACGCCCTGCCTGCGCACCATCAGGAAATGGGCGCCGAGCAGAAGCAGGATGATTATGGGCAGTGCAATGACGTGCAGTGCGTAAAAGCGGCTCAGCGTCACCGCGGTGACGTCCCAGCCGCCGCGCAGGAAGACCATCACCAGGTCCCCGATCTGGGGTACACCTCCAGCGATCTCGCTGGCGACGGTCGTCGCCCAGTATGCACGCTGATCCCAGGGCAGCAGGTATCCAGTCAGGCCAAACCCCAGCGTCAGGACGAGCAGTATCACTCCGCTAACCCAATTCAACTCGCGCGGCGGCTTGAAAGCACCGTGGACGAAGACACGCACCATATGTGCGACGACCATCACGACCATCCCGTTGGCCGACCAGTGATGGATGGCGCGGATGGCGGCGCCGAAGCGCACTTCGTTCTCGATGAAGAGGATGCTCTGGTAGGCAGCTTCCGGGGTAGGTTTGTAATAAAAAGCGAGCAGGATCCCGGTGATAGCCTGTATCACGAAGAGGGTAAAGGTGATTCCCCCCAGGCAGTACATCCAGCGGGTAGCGAAGAGTGGGACCGGTTTCTCCAGAACCTTCTTGGTCGGCTTGACGATGTCGAAACGTTCGTCAACCCATTCCACGGCCCTCGCCCACAGAGGTACCCAGCGTTTACGGCTGATCCAGGTGCTTCCCGTCCGGTAGGCGCCAAATACGAATGCCAGGCCACCCAGGCCGGTTACCATCCAGCGCAAAAGCGGGGTCCATATGTTTTCGATCGATCCGCTGAGATGACAATGCAAACAGGTGTCCTGTTCGACCGGTGGTAGATCAGTTTCCGGCTTAACCGGGAGGTTTTCGGTTGTTGTACCTAATGCCTGTGCCTTGACAGGCTGGGGGATGCCACCGGCGTGGGCTGATGGTGTGCCCATGATCGCGGCGGCAAAGAGGAAGAGGGAAATGAGTAAGAAGACAACCAGGCTATGTCGTCGAAGCCACATGCTCACCTCCCGTGTGAGTGGCTGAGTGCCGGGTATGGAGAAGAGTGAAATGCTCGCTGATCCCGCATGGCGGGTGTTAGGGATACCATATGTGACAAATCATACAATTCATAGTGAAGAGGGTCACAATCTGATGGGAATATCATCCTTCGGAATGCAGGGCTTCCTGTGTGATTTCAGCGTGGGGAATTGTCGGTTGGAGATGACCAGGACGGCGCCTTTGGGGTGGGCGCCGTCCTGGCCCTGCCGGGTTTTTCAACGCCGGCATATGTAAGGAAGAGAAGAAGATGCCAGATCAGGTCGTCATAGAAACCTGTGGATCGGAAGCTTCGTCTTTGTTCCGGTTAACACGAGCATGGAGCGAAACGTACATAGAGGTTGCAATTATGCCGAGCAATCCGGCTGCATACCAGACCATCCTCGGGTCGGCGTTATCCATGATCAATCCGGCCAGCAAAGTCCCGACGATGCCGGGTATGGCGAAGCTGAAACCGAAAAACGCCATGTAGCGACCACGCATGTCCTCAGGCGCTAGGTTGGCTACGA
>JASFUN010000348.1:0-3216 GCA_050050255.1 Anaerolineales bacterium
CTGCAATGGGGATGTTCTCGCTGTTGGATCCAGAATTTCGACCGCAAGGTTCTGAAACCCGCTCTCTACAGATCACGGCCGCTGATTTCGAGACGCTCATGGTCAGCTGGCTGGAAGAATTGCTATACCAGTTGGAAGTTGAGCGGTTTGGCGCAGATGATTTCGACGTACAGATAAACGACACCTCACTTGAAGCTGTCTTCAAAGCCGTCCCCATCGATTCCATCAAAAAAGATATTAAAGCCGTAACCTATAATGAACTTGAGATTGTTCATGACGTAAAAGGCTTTCATACGACGATCGTCTTTGACGTGTAACTACGAAAGGCACACGCCATGGTTCAGAAAAGTGACCTCGATCGCATCGACGAATACCGCTGGATGATCCCAACCTCATTCCGTGAAGACATGCGCGTTCCTGTACAGATCTTTGCCAGCGACACCCTGATTGATCAGGCCTTAGATGATAAGTCGATGCACCAGGCTGTAAACACTGCAACGCTTCCCGGGCTCGTTGAACGTGTTGTCGTCATGCCCGATGTCCATCAAGGCTACGGATTCCCCATCGGGGGCGTCGCAGCCTCACGCTATCCCGAGGGCATCATCTCCCCCGGCGCAATCGGCTACGACATCAACTGTGGTGTTCGTTTGCTTTCCAGCCGCATCACACTTGAGCAAGCCCGCCCGTGGATGGATGACCTCGCCTCCGCGCTCTATGCGAACTGTCCGAGCGGCGTAGGCGTTGGAGGAAGTGTCCATTTGACGGTCAAACAGCTAGAAAATGTCTGCCGCGAAGGGTCTGGATGGGCACTAAACAATGGCTATGCGCAAAAAGAGGATCTCGAACGCACCGAAGAGCAGGGTAAGATCGAAGGAGCTCTGCCCGGCAAGGTCAGCGAACGGGCGAAGAAGCGCGGTAAGGGCCAGCTGGGAACCCTTGGAGCCGGAAACCATTTTATCGAGGTCGACGTGGTGGATGCCGTCTTTCGGGCTGACGCGGCGGCAGCGATGGACCTACAAGAGGGGATGCTCGTCCTTCAGATCCACTGCGGATCGCGTGGCTTCGGTCACCAAATCTGCTCGGATTACGTGAAGAGCTTCCAAGCCGCAGTGAAGAAATACAACATCAGGCTTCCTGACCGCGAATTGGTCTGTGCCCCCCTGGATTCACCGGAAGGCAAAGATTACCTGGCCGCGATGGCGTGTGCGGCAAACTTCGCCTTCTGCAACCGCCAGGTGCTTGCAAACCATGCACGCCGTTCGTTCGAGCAAGTCCTGGCAGGAAAAGTGCCGGATTGGCACCTTCGACAGGTCTATGATATCGCGCATAACATGGGCAAAATGGAAGATCACCAAGTCGGAGGGGAGACGGTCCATGTTTGTGTGCATCGCAAAGGCGCAACGCGTGCATTCGGCCCCGGTTTCGAGGGGCTGCCCGAGGTTTATCGCTCCCTCGGCCAACCGGTTCTGGTGCCGGGCAGCATGGGCACCGCCTCGTGGGTCCTCCTGGGCACACAGGGTAGTATGGAGCAATCCTTTGGGTCGACCTGCCATGGAGCCGGACGTGTGATGAGCCGTAGGCAGGCTAAAAGGGAGGTTTGGGGGCAGGATCTGCGAGCGCAGCTCGAAGAACGTGGTATCGCTGTGCGCGCCGGATCCATGCCCGGGCTTGCCGAGGAAGCGCCAAGCGCATACAAGGATGTCGATGAGGTGATCGATGTGGTTGTCAACGCGGGCATCGCAGATAAGGTGGCACGGCTGCGTCCGGTAGCGGTTATCAAGGGATAATTTTTCAATCTATACCGGCCAAGTAGGTCGGTACCTCAGCTTGACTTGATGAGCCGTGTGAAGCGTCGCTTTCCCACCTGGAGCACGACAGGTTCATCGGAATCAATTTTGTAATAGGGGTCTTCAATGACTACGTCGTTGACACGAACCCCTTTTTGGTCCACAAGCCGACGAGCCTGGCTTTTGCTATCGACGAGCCCCGACGAAACCATCACATCGATGACGGCACTGTCCGGTGCATATACATGCTCGGGGATATCATCCGGCTTACCCCCCTCCTGGAACAGCTTGACGAACGCCTGCTCTGCGGCTTCAACCGCATTTTCGCCATGGTTGATTTCCACAATTTCCCTGGCGAGCTTCATCTTCACATCACGCGGATGAAGTTCACCTGATTCGAGCCCTTCCTCGAGCTTCTCAACCTCGTCTGGTTCCCAGCGGGTCACCAGCCGGAAGTAATTGCTCATCGCCGAATCCGGGATTGACATGACCTTCCCGTACATCTCATCTGGCGGGTCCTTAATCCCGATCGTGTTCCCGGTGCTCTTCGCCATGCGCATATGTCCGTCGGTCCCGACCAGGACCGGGACTGTCAGGGCGACCTGTGGTTTCATGCCCATCGCTTCCTGAAGTTTGCGGCCTGCGAGCAGGTTGAAGAGCTGTTCCGTCGCCCCTAGTTGAACGTCTGCGCGCAGTTCGGTGGCGTCGTAGCCCTGCAGCAGGGCGTAGAAGAACTCGTGGAGCCAGATCGGCTCTCCCGTCGCGTAGCGCTTGGAGAAATTGTCCCTGACGAGGAACTGCTGTACTGTAAAGTTTGATGCGATTTCGATGGCCTGGTCGAGTTTAACCTCTGAGAGCCATGTGTCGTTAAACCGCACTTCGGTCTTCTCGGGATCAAGGATCTTGAACGCCTGGTCAGTATAGGTTTTCGCGTTTGCCATCACCTGTTCTTTCGTCAGGCGGGGGCGCGCCTTGTCCTTATCAGAGGGATCACCGACCAGTGCAGTAAATGAACCAATCACGAAAATCGCCTGATGGCCCAGCTCTTGAAATTGCTTGAGCTTGCGCATCGTGACCGTGTGACCGAGATGCAGATCGGAAGCAGTTGGATCATAGCCGCAGTACACCCTGAGCGGTACACCTGTTTTCTGCGAGTCGATTAACCGATCCCGCAGTTCACTGGCCATATTCTCCTTCAGTTTTTCATCGCCCATCTCGATACCCTGCATGAGCAGAGCGAGCTGTTGGTCGATGTTTTTCTCGATCGTCATCTTCTCCCTTTCAAGGCTGACATCTGGATTCTTCGAATTGCAGGTCAGGCCGGGACAATGGTTTCATCTTATCACAGGCTCGCTCAACCAATCAGCTCGTTTGCCACTCCCAGGTCGTCCCATCAGAAACTGGTACCCCGAAATCCGCACGACGCAGG
>JASFUN010000349.1:0-3208 GCA_050050255.1 Anaerolineales bacterium
TTCCCCAATCACCCGATCCAGGAAGGCTTTGAGATATTCTTCGTCGGTTGAATCGTAGATTGATTGGTAGATCTCAATCGCTGCCTCAAAATCAGCGCGATCCTCGAGCGTGCCCGCCAACTTTATCTCAATTTGAAGGTCTTCTGAGGTTGGTTCGGTAAACAACGCCTGTTGGTAAGCTGCTCCCGCCAGTTCATACTGACCCAGATCCCATAAGGCGTCACCTCTCCAATCCAGGACGTAGCCGCGCAGAACCTGTGAGCCGGACTCTAGAACCTGCTGGTAAGCTTGCGCAGCCGAATCATCATCCCCAATATCTTCGTAAGCCCACGCTCTTAATAGAATTGCTTTTGCGGTCGTATCTTCATTACCGGACACAGCCAGGATTTGATCTGTCAGGCTAAAAAGATCATCATAGCGTCCGAGCGCAAGCAGGCACTTTGCAGCGCCCAGGTTTGCCCGCTCCAGGATGTTGGCATCTAAAGCCATCACGGCAATTTCTTGGTAGAGCGCCAACGACGATTCCCAATCACCGTTGAGATATTGCTGAGCGGCATCCTCTAGCCGATCGGAAGGTGAAGGTGTCGGAGAGGGAGTTGGTGACGGCGTTGAGGTTGCGGTCGGGGATGCAGTCGCAGTCGCGGTCGCGGATGGTGTCGGGGTGGCAATGAAGGGTAGCTTGGACGGTAACGAACAGGCCAGCGCGGCGAGCACGCACAACAGCCCCACAACCACGACCAACGCATTCCGCCGCCTCATGCCCGCCATCATAAATGAGCCCGGGCTATCGGTCAATCTTGCCGTCGGACATCCGGCGTGCTAAACTCGAGTTGTCGTGACCCTGCGCTCTCTCCCTACGAGGGCGCCTTTTGTTGTGAGTGCACAATGCCGACAGTAAGCTGGGATCCTTCCGGTCCCTCCATTAAAATGATCGACCAGCGCGTAATCCCCCAGGAAGTTACATTTTTGGAGCTGGGCAGCCTCGAGCAGCTTATCGATGCGATCAAGTCGATGGCTGTGCGCGGCGCACCCGCAATCGGCGCAGCGGCAGCCTACGGCCTGGCCTTGGCAGCGATGCAATCCGAGGCTACCTCCGTGAGCGCCCTCCGTGCTGATCTGGAGCAAGCCTCGCGCCAGCTAGTTCAAGCCCGTCCGACCGCAGTAAACCTGAAATGGGCAGTAGAGCGCGTCATGCTCAAAACCAGGCAAACGGATTTTCAGGAGCTGGCGGAACTCAAATCGGCTGTGCTGAAAACCGCGTTGTCGATCGCAGAGCAAGATGTCCTCACTAACCGGAAAATGGCTGCTGTTGGAGCTGCACTGCTGCCAGACCCCTCAGTTGTCATCCACCATTGCAACACGGGTGCCCTGGCGACGGTCGACCACGGGACAGCGCTCGGCGTCGTGCGCACAGCCCACGAGCAGGGTAAAGATATCCACGTGCTCGTTGACGAAACTCGTCCCAGGCTCCAGGGCGCCAGGTTGACAGCCTGGGAGCTCGAACAGGCTGGAGTACCGTACGACATAATCACCGATAACGCCGCGGGTTATTTCCTGGCACGCCGGGAAGTCGATGCAGTGCTCGTCGGTGCGGATCGTATCGCCGCCAACGGCGATGTAGCCAACAAGATCGGCACGTATATGCTTGCTTTGGCTGCCCACGATAACGGCGTCCCTTTTTATTGTGTTGCGCCGACATCAACATTCGACCTTAATTCACCCACAGGCGATGCGATCCCCATTGAAGAACGAGATCCGCGTGAGGTCCTGAATCTGGAACAGCAAGGTCGACCCGTAGCTCCTGCGGACAGCACGGCGCGCAACCCGGCGTTCGACATCACCCCGCATCGGCTGATAACCGCATTCATCACCGAGCGCGGGGTATTGAGAGAGCCCTTCCTGGAAAGCATCCATGACATCCTGCAGATGAAGGACGCATCATTATGAACATCGTCATCACCGGATCCATTGCGTTCGATTACCTGATGACCTTCCCCGGTCATTTCGAGGAGCACATTCTCCCTGACCAAATCGACCGCATCAGCCTCTCATTCCTCGTCGATCGACTCATCCGGATGCCCGGCGGGGTTGCGGCCAACATCGCCTACACACTGGCTCTGCTCGGCGAAAACCCCCGGATCATGGCGACCGTCGGCCCTGATTACAGTGAGCACGCGACCTGGCTCGAAGAGCGCGGGGTCGATATCAGCCTGTTGAAAACGATCCCGGAGCTCTTCACCGCTTCGTTTTTTGTGAACACGGACCTGACCAACGCTCAAATCGCCAGCTTTTATCCAGGCGCCATGCAGCGCGCCAAGGATCTAAGCTTCACCCAGCTCGAAGATAAACCGGATCTGGCGGTCATCTCTCCAAATGAACCCGCAGCGATGATCACCTACAGTCGTGAGTGCAGTGAGCTCGGCATCGATTACTTTTTTGATCCCAGCCAGCAGATTGTGAGGTTGTCCGCCGAGGACCTTCTCGCAGGCCTTTCAGGGGCCAAAGCCCTATTCTGCAACGAGTATGAGTTTGGATTGATAACCGAGAAAACCGGGGAAGATGTCGACAGTCTGCTTCAGAAGGTTGATTTCATCGTTGTCACGAAGGGCGAAGCGGGCACAGATCTTGTCGAAAAGGACGGGATCCAGCGCATCCCGGTTGTCAACACTGAAAAAATCGTCGACCCGACAGGGGTCGGGGATTCGTTCCGCGGGGGCTTTCTTAAAGGCTATGCCCACCATCTTCCGCTGCAGCTCTGTGCCAAGATGGGTGCTGTTGCAGCTACATTCTGCCTTGAGTCCGAAGGCCCACAATCGCATAGCTACGATTGGTCGGTGTTTCTAAAGCGCTACCGCCAGAACTTCGATGATGGAGGGGTGCTTGACAGCATCAGCGTCCCATGAAGGTAGATGCGCGGGCGCTCGAAGAAACCTTGATGCAGGATCCCGTTTGGTCGGCTTATGCTCTCGCCGATCTTGAACCTGAGCATGCGCCATTTTGCACATGGTTGCTGAAAAGCCATGCCCTGCTGCTGATCTATCGACGGTTGGAACCGCCGGTGTTGTATATGCAGGGTGATGCAGCCGGTCTTTCCGATTTGATGCCGTTGGTCCCGGCCGGAGCGTACCAATTCTCATGCCTGCCTGAAGCCCAGGGAAGCGTCAGCCAGTTCTTCCAAAGCGTGTCATTTCAAGAAATGTGGCGCATG
>JASFUN010000350.1:0-3207 GCA_050050255.1 Anaerolineales bacterium
TTTTCGCCCCGTCACTTTTCATGGGCGCTATGCTAGGCACAGCCTTTGGTCTGGCGGCAAACATCATGCTGCCGGATATCACCGCATCGCCAGGGGCTTACGCCCTGGTCGGCATGGCGGCGGTTTTCGCGGCCAGCGCGCATGCGCCGATCACGGCGGTTTTAATCTTATTCGAACTGACCGGTGATTACCGCATCATCCTGCCGTTGATGCTCACCGTGGTGGTCTCAACTTTGTTGGCTCAATGGATGCTCAAGGGGGAATCGATCTACACCTTGAAGCTAACTCGCAGGGGCATACGCCTGCAGCGGGGGCACGATATTGACGTGATGCAGAGTGTATCGGTCGGCGAGGTGATGACGACGGATATCGAGCCGGTTTCCGAGGAGATGACCCTCGTGGGGATCTCCGAGCTGCTCAGCCAGACACGCCACCATGGTTTCCCGTTGGTGAACGACGAAGGACGGCTGGTGGGTGTCGTGACGGTGACGGATGTTGATCAGGCGATCGCCCGCAACGCCTCCCGAAAGGCGAAAGCCTCCGAGATCGGCACGCCGCGCAGTCAAATCGTTGTGGCCTATCCTGATGAAAGCATGGGTGAGGCGCTTCAGCGTATGGGCAGACGTGGCCTCGGGCGCCTGCCTGTTGTCTCCAGGGAGGATCCGGATGAACTGCTCGGCATAGTCAGGCGGGCGGATATCATCCAGGCCTACAATGTGGGCATCACGAGAAGGGCCGAACTGCAGCACCGTGTCAAGCGGATGCACATGCGCAACATCGACGGCACCGAATTTGTAGAAATCGGGCTAGCTCAAGGTGACGGCGGGATCGGAAAAACCGTCCAGGAGTTAGCTGAGGTCCTGCCTGAAGACTGCGTGCTGGTCTCCATACGAAGAGACGGGCGGATCCTCATCCCGCATGGAAGTACCACCCTCCTAGAAGGGGATCGGGTGACCGCTTTTGTGAGTCAAGCCGTGATTTCGCAGGTCCGCAGCTGCTTTACGGATTTACCCAAGCCAGATTAGCGCAGAAGTATATCTAAATTCGACATAAGGGGTAGGGTGAAATGATGAAGCCCTTCTGCTTAGTCGCCTTTACGGTGATCGGGAGATCTAATCGCTGTGATCCTTCAGCGCAGCCTTTAGCAGCAAACGCACGCGCTTGATCTCATCGTCATTGACAGTGTGCGGCATGCCGTCATAGATCTCGTACTGCACTTCTGCCCCCAGCGCCTCCAGGACTTGCGCGGTTTCGCGCTGCAGACCTTCGGGGATCCACGGGTCGACGTCGCTGCCGCCGATGAACACGGGCGTGCCGTCCAGGGATCCAGCGTAATCACGTTGCGTTCCCGGTGGGCCGATCAAGGCGCCGCTGAGGACAAACAGGCCTGCGTACCGCCTCGCGTTGCGGGCGACAAATTCCGATGAAAGACATGCTCCCTGTGAGAAACCCCCGAACACGATGCGGGCATCTGAGAAGCCTCCCCTGTGAAGTTCATCAACCAGCGATCCGATCAACCTCAGCGCGGAGGATAGATCCGGCTCGTTGGATTCGATTGGCCCAAAGGCTGAGTTCGGGTACCACCGGAACTGCGCTGCCTGGGGGACGAGGAAGTGCACGCCTCCCACATCAAGCTCTTCGGCGAGCGGCAGCATGCTCTCGGCGCTGGCCCCGCGACCGTGCAGCAGGATGACGGCCAATTTTGCCGATTCTGGACTGGAACCGAATTTCAAGACCGGCTGATCCTGGTGGATATCGTCAGCCATACTTGTTAAGCCTCGATGGGAGTCAGGCTGGCTTCGATCTGCTCGCGACGGTTCTCAAGAAATGGAGGCAGGACGAGCTTCTCGCCCAGCGCATCTGGATCTTCGTCAATGGCGAAGCCGGGTCCGTCCGTAGCGATCTCGAAAAGGATGCCGTTCGACACCCTGAAGTAAATTGAGCTGAACCAGAAACGGTCGATCAGTTGCGTGGCGTGGAGACCACTTTCCACGACCCCTTCGCGCCAAAGCTTCTGTTGTTCAATATCCTCCACCCGGAAAGCCACGTGGTGAGTCCCGCCAGCTCCCAGATGTCCCTGCGGCAGGTCGGGCTGCTCCAGAAGCCAGATCTCGGTGCCCGGGCCGCCATTTTCTTTTGTCGTGAAGATAGCAGCGTCAGTCGAGCCGTCAATCCATGTCGCCCTCTCGACTTGCGTGAAGTGGAGAGCCTGCGTGAAGATCGGGATAAGTTGACCAAACGAGGCTATCGACAGGATTACGCTGTAAAAGCCCCGCAGGGTAAATTCTTCGGGTATGTCCGGCCGCAACCAGACCTCACCCTCAAAATCTGCCCCCTGATCGTTGACCAGGTACAACCGCTGGCCTTCCGGATCTTCGAACGGCAGCATCTCACGGCCGGCGAAGTTCATGATCGCCCCATGCTCGACGCTTGCCTCAGCCAGGCGCGTCGCCCAGAACTCGAGCGCCTCCCGACTGGCAACCCGGAAGGTCGTGCCGACGATACTGTCTGTGCCGCGTCGATCCCGTCCGATGTGGGGCCAGTCGAAAAAGGTCATATCCGTTCCCGGCGAGCCGGCTTTATCCGCGTAGAAGAGGTGGTATGCAGAAACGTCGTCCTGGTTTACGGACTTCTTCACCAGGCGCAGCCCGAGCGTCTCGGTGTAAAACTTGACGTTTTCCGAGATGTTCGCGCTGACGGAAGTTATGTGGTGGATCCCATGTAATTGATTCATTCTGAAAACCTCGTCCTATGTAAAGGCTGCTCGATCACAAAATCACACCTTATTTGTCCATTATTTGTTAAATTTATATCAAAGTATCTAGGATATGTCGAGGCTTTCATTGGTTAGCCTCGACTTCCAAATCGTGCCGTAAAGTAGATCCGGAAATGGGATCTGGCGATTTGATGTGGTGTTAGCGTTGTTTGATCTCGTGACTGCGGCATTCGCTCAAGTTATTCTTTTATCCGTAGGAATGGATCTTGCTCCAGAACAGCCTCCAAATTATCACGCGCCTTTTCCCTTCGGCGCATTAAACACTTGTATCCGGGATGCGTTCCTCGAGAAAGAAATCGTCAGCAGCAATTCAAATCTGCCCAGGCTGTTCTCTGCAGGTGCTTGGTCCCGTGTTTCTGGACTAAAAGCCGGGATCGAATAAGATTAGCTGGAGTCATACGAATTCCTGTCGGTTGGGATTGCTTCGAACC
>JASFUN010000351.1:0-3205 GCA_050050255.1 Anaerolineales bacterium
TCGAACTGCCGGTTCGTCCCCTGGGATAAGCGGCCCAGGATTGAGTAGGGTTCCCCCTGAGTGCCGGTGCACATTAAGACAACCCTGGAGGGCCTCATCTTCAACGCCTGGTTGATGTCGACGATCAGCTCGTCGGGGACATCGAGGTAACCTAGTTTGCGTGCCATCTTGGCGTTGTCAACCATGCTGCGCCCGACGAATGCCAGCGATCGGCCGTGACGTTGGGCAGCGTTGGCCACCTGCTGCATGCGGGAGATCAGCGATGCGAAGCTGCCCACCAGGATGCGACCTTCCGCCTCCGAGAAGACTTCGTCGAAGGCGGGGTCAATAACCGCCTCAGAAGGGGTCCAGCCGGGCTCATCGGCGTTGGTTGAATCGGCGAGCAGCGCCAGAACACCCCGGGCTCCGAACTCGGCCAGCTTACCGAAATCGGTTGGCCAATTGTCGACGGGTGTGTGATCAAATTTGTAATCGCCGCTGTGCACGATCAACCCCGCAGGGGTCGTGATGCCCAGCCCGACAGCATCCGGAATGGAGTGGCAAACGTGGAAGAATTCAACTTCGAATGGCCCGATCTGTATCGAATCGCCTGCGTTGATGGTCACCAACTCCACGTTTTCAGACAGGTTGGCGCGATTCAGCTTGATCTCCAGCAGACCCCGAGTGAGTTCAGTTGCGTAAACGGGGGCGTCGATCTCTTCCATCAGGTGGGCGATCGCCCCGGTATGATCCTCATGACCATGGGTGATGACGACGCCGCGCACGATGTCCCTGTGCTCGCGCAAGTATTCGAAATCGGGGATGATGTAATCAATCCCCAGCATGTCATTTTCGGGGAACATGATGCCCGAATCAATCACGAGGATGTTTTGCTCGTATTCGATGACGGTCATGTTCTTGCCAATTTCGCCAGCACCGCCAAGCGGGATGATCTTCACCGTATTGCTCATTGGTCAACACACCACATTTTCTTGCGTTCAGCTGTATGAACGTAATAAGCCCCGTCGGGCGAGTGGCCGGGCGGGGCGTCGAATACCAGTTATGGTCCGATCGATCTGTGCGTCAATTTGCGCGTGTTACTTCCGTAGCTTGAAGCCCACGAAATGTCTCTTCCAGGAAGAAGATGACTTTTTCGCCCTCGAGCAGCATGGGAATGCCTTCGCCGTTGATGTCCGTGTATTGAACGAACACATCTTCGCCATCGCGGGCGTCGATGTAGCCATAGCCTTTTGAACCGTCGTACCAGCGAACAACGCCGGTTGTCTTCTTCGCCATACATTACCTCCGTAGCCTAACCTGTGAATTCTAACACATACAAATTTCTCGCGTCAACGAGCGATTCCTGCATTTCGCCTCCTGATTTTTACGGGGCTCTCACTTGACCGGGCAGCGCCATGATCTTATACTCAGCGCGTTGAAAATATGTCGGTGAAGGTCGCCTATCGCCCGGATGCGAAGGCGGCCAAGGGGAAGCCGGTGCCCTACACAGGAAGTCCGGCGCTGTCCCGCAACTGTAAGTTGAGCCAGAAGACCGGCTCATCGAGCCAGGATACCCACCTTCACCGATGCACACATCTCCTTCGAGGAAAGGGTGGTGGGGCTATGATGACACACTATTGAAGCCTTCCCTGACCGGTCCTGAGGGAAGGCTTTTTGACTGGCCTTCCCGGAATCGCACGCTAATAGGCCGGCGCCTTACACAGGGTGCCGCTCAAGAGATCAAAGGGAAGGATTATGACCACATTGTATAAAAACCAAAAGACGTTCACGCATTTAATTGCAGCAGCTTCGCTCGCACTCTTATCGGCCCTGACGGCTTGTGCCCCGACCACGCCCGAGCCGGCTACGGCTACGCCTGAACCAGAGCAGCCTGCTGAAGAGCTGGCCGAGCCAACGGCGACGGAAGACCTGCAGGCGGCGCAGCCCATCGTGCTCACAGACGGCATGGGCCGTGAGGTCGCCCTCGCGGAACCGGCGCAGCGAATTGTCAGCCTCGCGCCGTCCAATACCGAAATCCTCTACGCCATCGGTGCGGGTTCACAGGTGATCGGGCGGGATGAGATTTCTGATTATCCGCCGGAAGCCCTGGAGGTGGCGAGCATCGGCAGTACCTACGGTGAATTGAACACCGAGGCGATCCTTGCGCTCAACCCGGATTTGGTTCTCGCTGCGACGATCACCACGCCAGAGCAAGTGCAGGCGCTGGAAAGCCTGGACGTTCCACTCTATCTGCTGCCCAACCCGATGACCTTCGATGGGTTGTTTGAAAACCTTCTGACGGTCGGGGAGCTTACGGGTAAGCAGGAGCAAGCTCAAGAACTTGTCGATGAGCTCAGCACGCGCGTGGAAGCTGTGCTCGGAAAGACTGCCGACGCAGAACCCGTTCTGGTGTTTTACGAGGTGGACGGTACCGATCCAACCGCGCCATGGACGACCGGGAAAGACACATTCCAGAACGTCCTCATCGGCATGGCCGGGGGTGAAAACGTGGCCGCCGATATCCAGGGGTGGGGCCAGATGAGCCTGGAAGAACTTGTCACGCGTGACCCCCAGGTTGTCATTTTCGGAGAAGGTTCCTGGATACCGACAACGGCCGAATCGCTAGCCGCTCGAGCAGGGTGGGCGGATATCAGCGCCGTCCAGCAAGGTCGAGTTTACGGCCTGGACACCAATTGGGTTGACCGCCCGGGTCCACGCTTGGTGATGGCGCTTGAGCGCATGGCTGAAATGATCCATCCGGAGCTCTTCGAGTAACGTGTCTGAAACGACGGTTGGTTCCCGGGCGGAGGCATCACAGGTCCAGAGGGGCAAGTCTTTTACCCCCTGGATCTTAACCCTGGCGCTGTTGTTTTTCACGCTGATGCTCAACGCCGGTGTGGGACCCGTCTCGATCCCGCTGCGTGAGTTGGTGCGGATGCTGCTGAACTGGCTGCCGTGGTTCGATCTCGAACCAACCTGGTCGCCGGTTTTTGAAACCATCCTTTTTCAGATCCGCCTGCCCAACGCGGCGTTGATCGCCATTACCGGCATGGCGCTGGGAGGCAGCGGCGCCGCATATCAGGGGTTGTTTCGCAACCCCCTGGCGGACCCCTACATCATCGGGGTCGCCTCAGGAGCGGGGTTGGGCGCGGTGCTGGCGATGTCGGTCAACTGGCCGACCAACGTAATGGGCATGGCGACAGTCCCCATCGCAGCGTTCGTGGGC
>JASFUN010000352.1:0-3188 GCA_050050255.1 Anaerolineales bacterium
GCGGGCCGAGCATCAACGCGCCATAACTCTCACCCTGACAGGTCAGTGGGACGTTGACCAAAGCATGGCCTCTCCATTCACCAAACGTACCGATGACTTGAGGACCAGCGTTGGAAAAGAATACGATCGCACCGCCTTTTGCGTGGAGAGACTCAACAGCTTCCTTGAGAAATCTGCGTGTCAGAGAGGTAACGTCATTCATCTGAACGAAGAACTGCACTTCGTTGCCGAATCTGCTTAACGTGCCCGCCGGTAGATCACGCCATCGGCGGTCGATCCATCCTTGCACACGGTTGCGGACGGGGACGATCGCTGAAGCCACGATCAGCGTGATGATAACGATGGCGGCGTCACTGCTGACACCTGTAGTTGCCGTGAATATGCTTTTGGATAACCCGATCAGCGCCGAGAAGATCCCTGCCAAGATGGCGGTCACAAGCGCATAAACGATTGCGCGGTTGACAAGTGCGTCAATCTGCAGCAAGCGATAGCGCAGTATGGCAACAGCTACAGAGATTGGGAAAAGTAATAAGCCCGGGAGAAAAAGGAAGCTGGAAAAGGGTATAACAATATTGACGATGCCCGCCAGGAACCAGATGACGATCGGGAGGAATGCGAGCATACTTCCCAGCAGGACCACGCGGGCCTGTCTCCGGATCATCGAAGATGAGCTTGTACGCAAGTGGAATATCAACATTGCGAAGAAAACCAGAGTGGAGAGCGCGGTGTACAAATATGCAGCCGACCTCGCTCCAAGGTAGCGCCACGGCTGCTCATAGTTACCCAGGGTCGCCAACATCCAACCTGCAAGAAGCAGGGAAATGAAATACGGTAGCGCCAGCGTCCAGGGCCATCGGTCGACAGGAGCCCATTCCACAGGGAACCGCATTGATAAGCTGCTCAGTGCCCCCCCCAACATCGCCAACGAGATAATCCAGAGGATTTCGCCGTTATGGCTGGTCAGCACATCGAAGAGCAGACCGGTCACGATGGCGATATTTCCGCTGAAGAAGGCCAGGGCGCGGCCGGGCCTTTCTTTGCCCCTCGCCCAATAGATCCAGATGCCAATCGCAAGGTAGACTAACCCGATGAGGTATGGAAGCCAAAAGAGCTGGAAGAAATCTGCTGATGAAATCTGGCTTAACACGACACCCGGGAAAAGTTCCAAATTACCATTGGGTAATATGGCGATGACAGTAACTTCATCCCCGACCTGGAACCGGTTAACAGCCATATGATAGTCAGCATCATCGTAGATCGCCTGACCTCCGAAGCGGGTGATTGAGTAAGTGGGGCCGAGCCCACTCTCGACACCACTCCAACCATCGCCAGTGCGATTGCTGACCACCAGAGTCGGTTCAAGTAAGAACCCGGGGAAGGGTTCTTGTCTCCATGCCAAAGCCCACACCGGTGCAACGAAGAACACAACGATTCCAACGGCGAAGGTAAACAGTGTTAGATACCTGCTGGCAACCTCCAGGAGATCGGTCGGAATTTCATCTCGTTTTGATAGAAATCCCATGTTTAGATCCCCTCGCCCTGACCGAGTCGTCGGAGTATCAGCACGCTCAGTTCGTGATCGTCGACGGCACCGCGACCGATAAATCGTTCGTACTCAACGATAAGATCCTCCGCCATCGCTTCATCGCTCATGTGTTCTCGCCGCAGTATTTCAATCACGGCCTCTTCAAATCGCTCACCCTTGAAATTCTTCGCTTGCATCATGGAGGAGCCCAATAGCACTGCTGCCTCGCCGTGCTCGATATGCAACTCTACGTCGCTGTACTGTGCATCCACCGAGGCTCCCATCGGCAGATCTAAAACTTGGCTAGGTAAGCTCACATCCTGGTTTACGATGAAAAAAGGTGGCTGGCCTGCGTTTGCATACCGCAGGCTGCCCGAAAAAGGATTCACGAGCGTGTAGATGCAGCGTACAGAATACGTCTCCATTCTTTCTGCGCAGAGTAAACGATTGCAGCGATCCAGGGCCTCCCGGGGCTCAAGCATCTGCTGGCTACAGGAGCGCAGCACGGAACGCGTGGCCGCAAGCGCCAGGGCGCCCTTAACACCCCCTCCTTCAACATGACCGGCGAGGACCATTAATTGGCCATCTAGAGTAACCACCGCATCGAAGAAATCGTGCCCCCCTTTTTCACCGGTATCATGCTTTAAGAACAGATCCCAGCCCGGCAAGATGGGCAATTGCTTAGGCTGAAGTTCTCGACGCAAGGTACGCACAAAATGATCTTCACGCGGCGGAAGCACATTTGCTACTAACCTGAATCGGCGTTGGCGGCTCAAGATCGCCAAGCTCAGAGGAGGCAGTGCTAACGCTACAGCAAACGATAGCAGGAGGATATTGCTGAAGCGCCGCGTTGATTGGGTCAGAGTCGCCCAATCATCTTGAATGATTAATTGCCAGGTAGCGCCCGGCACCTGCGCAGAAGCAGCCACAACCCTGTTGCCCTGATCGTCTTCAGTTAGAAATGCGTTGGCTTCTCCTTCGAGATCAAAAGCTGACAGCTGCTCAACGCTCAGGCTGCGGCCAATCTTCTCGGATCTTGAATCGTAGATGATGTGCCCGCTTCCATCGACAATGTAGGTCGTACCCGATTGACCCAATCGCAACCGGACCATGGACGCGTAGAAAGCGCTTAATGTATCCTCCCCAAGTTTAAAACTGCCCACAATCGCGCCGGAAAATTGGCCTTCTTCGTCTTGAATTGGGACCCCAAGCAAGATCACGGGATCCTCATCCGGAATCATTCGGAAGCTGTCGGAGATAAAAAGAGGCGCTTCGTCGAAGACACTCAGAAACAACGCAAGCTCCGACCAATCCATTCCAATAATCTCGGGTTTCTCAGGGTAGACAACCTTCACGCTTCCGCGCTCATCGAGCAGAATTACACCACCATCGAAGATCGCAAGGCGTGGCACCGAATCCTCGATCGCCTTCTGCTGTCTCTCCAGGTCTCCGCTGGCTAGATCTCGTGATCTAGCGAGAAGCACCAGGTTTTCGGCTAGATTTCCCAGTTCTTCTCTGAGGCGAGCTGCGGACAGTACCACCAACTGTTTGTCTCGCTGCAGCACTAAATCCGTTGCGGCTTGCCGGTAGCCGACATAGGTATAGCCCGCTACGATAAGGACGGCGATCATGATGAACACCAACAACCCGAAGCCAGCGTTTC
>JASFUN010000353.1:0-3186 GCA_050050255.1 Anaerolineales bacterium
TTTGACTAACTTCCTCTATGCCGGGTCGAAAAGTTACTTTGTCCTCAAAGAAGAGCTTGTTATCCGAACTCCCACCGGGGAATGCCCAAATATCGGCATACTTCTTGGCCCCGCTCAAGAAAGGAACCCGGTCGAGGAAAAACCTCAATCGGACATTACCTGCCTGGGCTAGTTCAACGCCATGTCCAAGCAAGCCAAACCCGCTAACATCGGTCCCGGCCTTGACGCCTGTTGCTCGAGCCACCAAGGATGCAGTACGGTTGAGCTGTGACATCCAGCGAGTAGCTTCTGCCACATGTTGATCTCCGGCCTTACCCTCCCTCAAAGCCGTGGTGGTGACGCCGGTGCCCAACGGTTTGGTCAACACAATCACGTCTCCCGGACCGGCACCAGCTTTCTTGATGAGGTTTTCTTCCTCACCAAAACCAATGGCGACCAACCCATACTTGGGCTCATCATCCTGGATGCTGTGGCCGCCGGCCACAACGGCGCCGGCTTCGCGAGCCTTTTCTGCACCGCCTCGCATAATTTCATGCACGATTTCAACCTCGAGTGAGGCCGGCAGTGCAGATATGTTCAATGCAAGGACAGGGTCAACGCCCATCGCGTAAAGATCCGAAAACGCATTTGCAGCGGCAATAGCGCCGTACTCGTAAGGATCATCGACTATCGGGGTGAAGAAATCTAAGGTCGCGACCATAACGCGCTGATCATCGATCCGGTATACCGCGGCATCATCCGGTTGTTCCAAGCCAACGATTAAATCCGGATAATCATCCGGCTCAAAAATATCCTGTATTGGGCGCAGCACCTGCGCCAGCGCTTCAGCGCTTAGCTTGGAAGCTCAACCCGCGCACGAAGACATGCTGGTTAACCGGATTTTCCTTCCGGAGGTCCCCAGTACATCCCCGTGAACGCCGTCTTGATTAGCTTTCATCGGCTACCTCGAACGAATAAATCGACAGAAAGCGCGAAATCCGTGGATTTCGCGCTTCGATCAAAAGTGCTGTCGTCGAGTAATGAATTAACTTTCGGGCAAAAAACCATAAGCCAGACCTACCCCAAAAGCAGCACCCACCGCTGCGGTTCCAAGGACCCAGAACAAAAACTCCAAGGATGGTATTTCAGCAGCCAGGGCTCCCAGCATGACGCCCAGAAAAGCTCCGGCGAGAGCCGACACTCCAACTGCAGAGAAGATTTTTTTGATTTCAGGCCACATCGCATTCCTCCAATGACATTGACCACATTGTACTAAGTGAGCTATGAGCGTCAAGGTTTCTTGTTCACCTGCTACCTTGTGCAGAATTCGTTCAGGATATCTCTGAGAAGTGTGAGTTCCAGGTTCGATCCAGAAATCACACAGACGACACGCTTACCCTTCAAACGCTCATCATGTTCAAGCAAGGGTGCAATTGCAATTGCGCCAGAAGCTTCCGCAAGGATGTTATCCGCTTCGAGCAGCGTGTATATGCAGCGACGTAGGGTGACCTCATCGAAAAGTTGAATACGATCTATGAGGCTGCGTGCGATGTAGAATGGCTTCGCCCCGAATCCCCCGGCCAGGCCATCTGCGATTGTTTTTTCATGCTCATAGGGATCGTAGGGAGTGCCGTCCCGCAGGCTTAGAAACGCGGACGGGCTCGCTTCAGCCTGAACACCTACAATCTGCGTGGACGGGGACAGCTCTTTAACAGCTACCGCTACGCCAGCGATTAGACCGCCACCACCAACCGGGACGATTACAAGATCACATTCAGGGCACTGCTCGATAATCTCCAGGCCGGCTGTACCCTGGCCAGCAATGATCTGCTCGTCATCATAAGCGGAGATATAGGCTGCGCCCTGATTTTGAGCGAATTCAACGGCTGCTTGGTGAGCGTCTTCATACGTTTTGCCGGATATCTGTAAATCGATTTGAAAATGCTTCAATCGGTTAACCTTCGCTTCAGGGGCAGTCTCAGGTATGAACACGGTGGTATTATCAAATCCCAGTTTAGAAGCGGCAAACGCGACTCCCAGTCCGTGATTTCCGGCTGAACCGGTCACCACCCCAGTTCCACCCCCACTTATCGTCGACATCTTGTTTAGAGCGCCCCGCACCTTGAAAGACCCCGTTGGCTGATGGGTTTCAAGCTTAAGCCATACCTCGCCATCGATGGATTGACTGAGCTGTGGAGATCTCAGCAAAGGGCTTTTCTCGAGGTGAGCTCTAATCCGTTTTTGGGCACGCAGTATTTCGCGAGCACCTAACACTGTCCTGGTCATATCCGTTCCTGAACTAATGAAGATTCTCCGGACGAGGTCCCACCTCGCTTGCGCGGGACCGCCCAGGAACGAATCTCGAAACGATCAGCAAAGCTGCGCCAACGCCTGCAATTCCAATTGAAAGGAGCAGCAATCCTCCAAGCAGACTTCTGATGACAGCCTGAAAGAGGTCGCCGATAAAATCCAGTGTATCAGGTCGGAAATAAGCAACGTCGGACATGTTGAAAATGATCCTGAACATCAGGGCAGTGGAGCTGCGCAGACCTATTGAGAGCGCGGCCGCGATCGAGCCTGTCCATAAGAACGGCCATCCTGTCCATGCAAACAAATCGCTCAGCGACCTGACAGTGAAAGCAAATACAAACAAAAGACTGACGGCTGCGATCAAAGTGGAGAACAGCAGCCCCCGACGTGCACTCTGGCGGATCTGGGTTAGTGTGGACCAATTTCCGACCTCTCTAACTTCACCCAGGTCCCTTAGATCCAAAATGATCTGATCAGGCAGCTCGTCCGCGAGCAGGCCAAGATTCTGACGGAGGATTGGCACCGCAAGCTCAGAGAACTCAGGAGGTGGTGAACAGACAAGTAGTTGATCAATGCTGCCTCCTGTCACGAACGCCTCTCCTAGTTGCGCGACCTGGTCGTTCGTGCATGAAGGTAGTGAGTTCAAGACAACAACAACAATTTTTCCGCCTGCATCACCGGCCAGTCTGTTCTTTATCGGTACGAGCTCAATGCGAACCACCGGGTCTTCAATCTGCGAATCCAATGCCTCAAAGACTCCCCTTACAACGCGCTCAGACTGCTCCTGAACCCATGCCTGCGTGACCAATAAATCGAGGATTTGCTCCCATTCTGAAGCCCCAAGCCGCAAGAGATATCCAGGTGCGCCGCCCACTTCATTGCAAAGGCCTGACGTGA
>JASFUN010000354.1:0-3174 GCA_050050255.1 Anaerolineales bacterium
TACATATTCAAGTATCAAACGATGCATAACGACAACATCTGGATCCACCGTTTACGGTTTCTTATCCCCTATACCTTTAGGGGAGAGGGGTTGGGGTGAGGGTCTTCCTCATATCCAATTGTCCTCACCGGCCCAAGAAAAGGTGCAGCAGTGGAGGAGCCAGATAAATGATCAATAGCGCCGGTAAGAAAAAGAAAACCAAAGGAAAGACGATGAGGATGGGCAGGCGGCGACTTGCTTCCTCAGCCCGTCTCTTTCTGCGGGACCGCATGAGTTTTTTTTGAACCTGCAACGTGTGCGCCAGCGAGGTCCCCAAACGATCGGTTTGCTTGACTGCCGCCACGAAAGCCGCTAAATCTCTCGAGGGTATGTGCTTATGCAACCCCTCCAATGCAACACCGCGAATCTGACCAAGATTGAGTTGGCGGACTACGTAACGCAGTTCCTCACCAAGGAGTCCGGGGAAATTGCCGGATGTGCGTCGCAGCGCAATTTCAAAACCCAGACCTGCTTCCAACCCCAGTGCAAGCCGGTCAAGAAAATCCGGCAGTGCCAGGTCTATTTCTAACCTGCGAGCCTCAATTCGTCGTCGGAGCCAGAATCCCGGATAAATGTAACCTGAGACGATGACTGTGAAGAAGACGGCCAGGCCAAACAGGTCCCAATCCCGTCCGCTCGCGATAAGCAAACCAAAGAAGCCAGAGATGCAAAGCAGCAGCCAGCGGAACGCCAGAAACTGGTATTGAGTCCACGCGAGTCCCGATTGCCGAACTTCATCCGGTGACGATTGCTGGCTCACTACGCGTTGAAATATTTCTGGGACGGGGACCAGATACAGGACAGAACCGAAGCGCGCCTGCATCGATCGATGATTTCCATCTCCAGGCCTGTCGGCGCGAGGGAATGTGGTCATCTTAAGGAGTAAAAACGCTACGATAAAAACACATAAGCCTGTCAGCGAGGCTATGATCAGGGGAATCGTACCCATCATTGCTAATACCTTACCTGTACAAGGCGGGAGATTACCACCCAACCGATCAACTGTAGAATCATTGCGACGACAACGAGAACCTGACCGATGAGTGTGTCAAAAAGAACATCTACGTAGCGGGGATTGAACGACAGCAAGAACCCAGCCGATACTGGCATGAGGGCAGCAATGATGATGCCCGATAAGCGACCCTGAGTGGTTACTGCACGCACTTCACGCTCAAGTTCAAGTCGCTCCCGCAAGACCCCAGCAATATCCTCAAGCATGCGGACCATATCGCCACCGAACTTCCTCTGTAAAACGAGTCCATCCACCACCAGAGCGAGTGATTCATCCGGATGGTCCTCAAGGATCCGCTGCAGAGATTGGTCAACCGGAAATCCCAGCACAATCCTGCGCGATAATTTGTCAAATGCACTCCTGGCAGGGTCGGGGAGATCTTCCTGTGCATACTCAACTGCTTGCTGGAATGAGAGCCCGGCAGCCAAGCCGGAGGAAATGGAGTCCAGGGCCTGTGGAAGCTGCTCGCTGAAACGCCTTCGCCCTGCTTCCGCTCGAGAAGATACAAGCGAGCGCGGCAGCAAGGGCGCTACCAGCCCCAGCGCCACACCTAGCACTGGCCCCCCGATCCTCATCCCGATGAAATATCCGGCCGACGCAACCACAAGCAGTAACAGTACGTAACGAGAAGCCCGTGCACCCAATCCGGCGTCGATCCAGTCTTCATACAGATTCTTGCCGATTCTTGTGTGCCAGATCGGATCGAGCAGAAGCTCAAGTGGATCAGGAAATCGCCCAAGGAACGATTGCCACAGAGGTTCCGGACCAAGACCTGCCAGTCCGAGATCTGCGGCGACGCGGGTCAGCCATATTCGTCGCAAGTGCCAATCCTCGATCCAGAGAACTCCTGCGATGGCAATGCAGACAAAAGCTATGAAGGTTATGGAAGCGATGTAAAAAGCGGGATGGCGTCCAGCAAAGCGGGCTAATTCTAATTGGAACACCCAGCAAAGAAACACGACAAGCGTGATCATGGCTACGCTGAGGAACAAGCTTATCAACCCAGGACGGTACCCGGTCCTCATGGAAGCACACGCGTGGATCTGAGTGCGAATCTGAGGTCTGCGCCGATCAATTCAGTCCGCCTCCAATTCCGGCTTATAGTGTTCTTCTTTTACCAGATCGTAGAGAAAAATCGGCCGGAGCATCAACGTCTCACCTGATGCATGCTCCAGAGCTGTGATTGCCGTCACGACACGATGGCCATCCGACAGTCGATCTTGCTGGATGACCATTTCTATTGCTCCCGCGATCATTCGGCGGATAGCGGTCATCGGCATGTCAAACCCGGACATCAAGACCATCGATTCAAGCCGAATAAGAGCATCAGGGGGCGAGTTGGCGTGCAGTGTGGTCATCGAGCCACGATGGCCTGTGTTCATCGCTTGCAGCATGTCGAAGGCTTCGCCTCCCCGGACCTCACCGACGATGATACGGTCGGGCCGCATGCGCAGGGCATTTCGTACCAGCGTGCGGATTGTGATCTCGCCACGTCCCTCGATATTCGGAGGGCGAGCTTCCAGCGAGACAAGATCCTCGTGTTCTAACTGGAGCTCAGCCGCATCTTCTATTGTGATCAACCGCTCAGATGCTGGAATACAGCAACCTAGCGCGTTGAGGGTCGAGGTCTTACCTGACCCTGTGCCCCCCGAAACAAGTATGCTCATCCGGCCTTTGACGCCCTCTTCCAAATAAGCGGCCATCTCGTCATTAATCGTGGCGAGCTTCACCAGTCTTTGTAGGGTAAAAGGCTCTCGTGAAAATTTTCGGATGGTAAGCGTCGGGCCGCCGATAGCCAGTGGGGGGATGACAGCGTTGACGCGTGATCCGTCCGGCAGGCGAGCATCCACTAGCGGACTGCTCTCATCAATTCGACGGCCGATAGGCGCAACGATCCGGTCAATAACATGCCGTAAGTGAGCTTCATCACGGAAGCTGACATTGACACGTTCAATCCTTCCATCTCTCTCAATAAAAATGCGCTCAGGATCATTAACCATGATCTCCGTGATGGAGGTTTCTTCGAGAAGCGGCTCGAGCGGTCCCAACCCGACTATCCGGTCGACTACCGCGCGGATAATTGCTTCGGATTCCCGGAGAGTGAGGATCTCCGGCTGTAGTTC
>JASFUN010000355.1:0-3170 GCA_050050255.1 Anaerolineales bacterium
AAAAGGTCTACAATTTGGTGGACGAATTAAAGATCAGGCTCTCTGCGTTTACCAGCGACAGGATGGGATCATGCATAAAGGAATCGAAGATTTGAAGGCACGGCTGCAGGAAGTCGAAGCGTTAAACGCGGTATCGGCAATACTTGGATGGGATCAAACGACCTATATGCCGCCTGGTGGTGCAGCAGCACGCGGTCAGCAGATGGCGCTTGTCGCCCGTCTGGCACACCAGAAGCTCAGCGACCCTGGAATCGGCCGCTTGCTCGATAAACTTGAAGCTGAATTGGCTGATTTGCCCTACGACAGCGACGATGCTGCGCTCATAAGGGTGGCGCGGCGCGATTTCGAAAAGGCAACGCGCATCCCGGCAGATTTCGTTTCGGCGTTTAACGAACATCAGGCAGCTGCCTACCAGACGTGGTCTGCCGCTCGCCCGGAAAATGATTTCGCCGCTGTCGAACCTATGCTGGAGAAGACGTTGGATTACAGCCGCGAACTGGCTTCTTTTTTCCCGGAGTTTGATCACATAGCTGACCCGTTAATCGACTTCACCGACGAGGGTATGACGGTAGATATACTAAGCGACCTATTTCAGCAACTGCGGACGGAACTGGTCCCCCTGGTGAAGCAGATCTCCGAATTGCCTGAGATCGATGACGGCTGTTTGAAGCAGCATTTCCCTGCAGAGGATCAGATTCAATTTGGAAAACAGGTCGTCCGCGATTTCGGATACGATTTCGAACGCGGCCGGGAGGATCTGAGCCCGCATCCATTTACCACCTCCTTCTCGATTAACGATGTCCGCATCACCACACGAATTAAAGAGAAGGATCTAACCGAAGCTTTGTTCGGCACGCTTCATGAAGCCGGTCATGGGATGTATGAACAGGGGATCAATCCAACTTACGAAGGGCTGCCCTTAGCGGACGGGACCTCTTCCGGAGTGCATGAAAGTCAATCTCGGCTCTGGGAAAACATCATCGGACGCAGCAAACCTTTTTGGCAGCATTACTATCCAGAGCTCAAGGAGCTTTTTCCCGAGCAGCTTGGCCAGGTTTCGCTTGATGCTTTCTACAAGGCGATCAACAAAGTGAGCAGGTCGTTAATCCGGACGGATGCGGACGAGGTCACCTACAACCTGCACGTGATGATTCGCTTTGACCTTGAGCAGCAGCTACTGGAAGGGAAGCTGAAGGTCGCTGACCTACCGGAAGCCTGGGCTGCTCGCTATGCGTCAGATCTTGGTGTTGCTCCGCCAGATCACGGCGATGGGGTGCTGCAGGATGTTCACTGGTTCGCCGGACGGATCGGGGGGATGTTCCAGGGTTACACGCTTGGCAATGTGTTGAGTGCCCAGTTTTACAACGCGGCGCTCCAAAGTGCTCCCGAGATTACGGAGCAGACGGGATCTGGCTCATTTATCGCTCTATATACATGGATGAAGGAAAACATCTACCAGCACGGGCGGAAATACACGGCTTTGGATCTCGTCGAAAGAGCGACCGGGGGCCCGGTCCAGGTTCAGCCGTACATCGATTATCTGAAGGAGAAGTTCGGGGAGATTTACGACCTCACGTGACATGGAAACCCGCCGGCAGAGTGTCCACGGGTAAGGCTTCCATTTCAGTACGTATCCGGTCGAGCCAATAAACCTGGCTCGATGGAGCTATGGGAATCTTCGGAGTTCCGGAAATCGATTCAGAGGTGGCGAATAAATTCCCTCGCCGTCATCGAGCAGTGTATGCTCAAAAAAAGATACAGAAACGCTGTTTACAATTTCGGTGACACGTTCTCCATTCAGAGGTCCTTTGAGACCAATGAGGTGCGCCAGGGGAGTGAGCAAGGGTAGATCGCTGAAATCGTAATGGGCTGTTCCCGCAATACTTAGGCTGGTCTTTGGTCCGCTTGAAGCATTGAAAAGATCGTTGAAAAGGGCAGTGTTGTCGTCATCTGACCATCGCTCACTGAACATGTGAAGGGCTGGCTTGGGAAGTCCTTTCTCAAGGGTGTAGCTTGAGACCGGCTCAAGGTAGGGGTCCATCGTCAAAATGGCGTCACAACGGGGATCATTGGTGCAGTATTCGATGACAGCCCCACCACCGGTTGAATGCCCGAAGGCGCCAACCCGGTTGGCATCGATGATCGTGTTGAAAAGCCCTCCCCCTGTTTGATTGACGTTATCAAGCAAACGATCGAGCACGAACTCCAGGTCGCGCGCCCATTGCCTTCCCAGGTCACGCGCAGCCCGTATCGATTCCTGATCGGGTAGGTCATCAGGGAGCGTGTCCGGGTTGTGAGCGGCAACACGCCCGTCGGGGAAGACAGTCACGACAGCGGCATAGGTGTGTTCAACCGCAACCACCACAAATCCATGACTGGCCAGCTCCAAAGCTTGATTCGTATTCTGGGCGCGAAAGCCTCCGTAACCGTGTGAGAACAGCAGCACAGGATACGGCGCGTCCTGGTAGAACGGTTTAGGGTCGAGCAGTGCCCCCGATTCAGCCAGACGCAGGTGGTTCAGGAAGAATCCCGGTAAGCCCAGCCATGCGGAAATTTTTGGAGCGACGATTTCAGCTGAGTCCATCCAGGGGGCTTCGGCAGCAGTTGAATCTGGTGTGGCGGGATACCAGACCTGGACCATGAGTTCCCGGCGGGAAGATGGGTCCGGAGCGTAAGGATCGCGCCTCTCAGGATCCGTCAGGTGCATCGTCATCGTCCCGACCGTGTAGCTTCCCCCGGGTTCCTGCAACCGGGGAACAGGCAACAGTGCCGGTAGAGAAATGCTTAAGAAGAGCAACGCTGAGAAAAAAAGGGCTCCTTGCCACCTTACCTGCAATACCTTGCCCGATCGCGTGGCGTTCCTGACCGAAGTGAAATACAAGATCACGGCAACAGCGGTGAGGAGATAGGCAGGGTACATTTGCCACCGGGTGCCTTCGATGAATCCATGTAAGAGTACCAGTAGCGGCCCCAACCAGATCAGCAATGCAGGCAGGGTCCCTGCTCGAACGATGAAGAGGATATTGATGAGGTTTATGAACAGGACGAGCAAGATCATGATCTCGATTAATCTCATTGGCGCGGCCTTTGCCCGGATGGAAATGCGTTGTAGAGTGTAACCCAATTGGGCAAATACATGATACCTTCTACTCGTAGGATGAGAAGAGAAT
>JASFUN010000356.1:0-3168 GCA_050050255.1 Anaerolineales bacterium
CGGATCCTTGCGTTGATCAGAAGAGACGCCAATGTAAAGCGTGCCGCCGTTTGCGTTCGCGAAAGCGCATGCATCGGCGATGATCGCGTACAGACGCCCGCCGCGCACGGTCATGCTCTCATGAAAATCCTGGTTAATCGTCGCGCCTTCTTCACGCGCCTGTTGTATGAAATCAAACTTATCCTCTGCTTTAGGCCAGTGAGGTCGCGTGCGGGCGAAATCGTTGCTGAGGAACAGCTCCTTCAGGGCTTTGAAGGACACCTCGGGCAACTGGACACGCGTGGCGCGGTCACCGATGCCGAGATTCTTCTTGTTATCCGGATCTGTCCTCAGCCTATGAGCATCGGACCCCTGGATGCAGTGCATTCTGCGTGGGTATTCTGGCTTGGTGCCGCTGAAGAAGGAGGCCGTCGTGCGGCGGCCCTGCTTGCCGAGGTCGGTGACCTCCAGCGCGTGCAGATGGGGATCCTGCGTGTAGGCGATTTTCGTCTGCCCACCGAAGCCGAAGCCACGCATTGCGACCCCGTTCGTTGAATTAGCATGCGCTGCAATCGCCAACCCGCCGGCTTCGTCGATAAGGCGGTAAGCAGTGAGCACGTCACTCGTCGCCCCTACCGTTGATGAACCTTTGTCGAGCTCTTCAGAGGGAATCTCGAGGCTGAGCAGCAGGTGCTCGATCTCACGCAGGTTTTTATCTCTGGGGAAAATTGCCAGGATGTGAAACCCGAGTGTGGCGGTAAATTCAAATCCGGGCAGGACAAGCAGCTTGTCCAGAAGCCGACGGTACTCTTTAAGCCGCTCGGCTTCCGCATCCGTCAGGCGCTCAAGTTTTTCAAGCAAGGACAGCTGCTCGATCTCTTCCATCATCTGGCTGTAGCCGGCCACAGTGTTGTGGTCGGTAAAGGCGATGATGTCCAGCCCGCGCAGCTCACTCCTGCGGAGCACGTCCAGGTATGTTGCCTCCGGGTTCTGGTAGTCACTGGAGGCGGGAGTATGTAAATGTAAATCCATCAAGCGCCACTGTTTGGGGGCGCCTTTTGATCGTCTCTTTGTCACGATAAATCTCTCCTGAATGCCGGCGTAGGGGCATCTTCAGGGCCCCAACGCCTTAAATATGTTCCCCTATCAAATTCAATAGCTGTTCAGGGGGATACGGCTTCAGGAGAAAACCGTTGGCACCCAACGCTTGACAGCGGTGTTCCATGTCCAATCCCGATGTCATGATGACTGCCGTTTGATCGAGTTCCGGTTGAGATCGAATTTTGCCTAATATGTCTAATCCACTTGACCGGGGCAGGATGCAATCCATCAGGACGAGCTCAGGCTCTTCCTGTTTAATAATATCCAGAATGCCATCCCACTCCCGCGAATCGATGACCTCATACCCATCAAGCTCCAAAAGCGTCCGGAGCAGGGAAACCATTGTGTCATCATCGTCAATAATTAATATTTTAGGCATGTGCCTCGTAGCAAATTCTCAATCGTCATCAACCGATTTACTCCTCGGTTTTCTTAACCTTGCCAGCCTTTTTCTTTGGCTTGCGAGGCGCCGTTTTCCCCTTCGAGCTTTTCTTCTTATCTTCTAGCGCTAGCTGAATAACCTCGTCAACAGTGTCGACGAAGTGAAATTCTATGTCTTCACGCACTTCTTCGGGGACATCTTCCAGGTCGATCTCATTCCGCTTGGGAAGGATCACCGTCTTTAACCCGAACCGATGAGCAGCCAGCACCTTCTCCTTCACTCCCCCAATCGGCATCACTTTACCCCTCAAGGTAATCTCTCCGGTCATGCCCACATCGGAACGCACCGGCCTGCCTGTGGCTAGAGATGCCAGCGCGACAGCCATCGTGATGCCCGCCGAAGGACCATCCTTTGGCTGGGCTCCTGCAGGCACGTGCAGGTGGACATCGCGCTCTTTCCAGAAATCCTCGTCGATGCCGTACTCAGCAGACATATTTCGGATGTAGGAAAAAGCAGCCTGTGCTGATTCCTGCATCACCTGGCCAAGCGAGCCGGTTAGATTGAATTTCATGTTACCGGGCATCGAGGTTGCCTCGATAAATAGGACGTCCCCTCCCGTCGCTGTGTATGCGAGACCCGTCGCAACGCCCGGGATTGAGGTGCGCTCGATGAGTTCTTCTGAGCCGAAGTAGCGTGGTTTTTTCAGGTACTCACGCACCTTCTTCTCGGTGATTTTCACACGCTTGGCTGTCCCTTCGGCAATTTGCGTTGCGACCTTACGACAGATTCGTCCGATCTCGCGCTCCAGGTTCCGGACCCCCGCCTCTCGCGTATACGAGCGGACAATTTTGCGCAGTGCAGCCTCTGTGAAGCTGATTTCCTTGGGCAGGAGGCCATTTTCACGGATCTGCCGGGGAATCAGGTAGCCCTCGGCGATACCGATCTTCTCGGACTCCGTATAACCCGATATGCGGATGACCTCCATGCGATCCAGCAGCGGTTCCGGTATCGTTTCCATCCAGTTCGCCGTGGTGATGAACATCGTCTGAGAGAGATCGAATGCGACCTCCAGGTAATGGTCCCTGAACTCACGGTTCTGCTCTGGATCGAGAACTTCCAACAGCGCTGAAGCGGGGTCTCCGCGAAAATCGCGTCCCATCTTATCGACCTCATCCAGCATGAAAACTGGATTCTTCGACTCAACCCTACGTAGGGCCTGGAGGACTCTGCCGGGCATCGCGCCGATATAAGTCCGGCGATGCCCCCTGATCTCCGCTTCGTCGTGCACGCCTCCCAGGGAGATCCGGATGAACTCCCGACCCATGGCGCGTGCGATGGAGCGCCCCAATGAAGTCTTTCCTACTCCGGGTGGACCAATAAAACAGAGGATCACCCCTTCACGTGCTTTTCTAATTTCATCTACTTTTTCCTGTTCACCTCCGTTCTCCCTTCGTTCAGCCTTGAGTTTTCGAACAGCCAGGTACTCCAGGATGCGTTCCTTTACATCCTCCAGCCCGTAATGATCTTCATCGAGCACTTCACGGGCATGCTGGAGATCGAGGTTGTCCTCGGTCACACGATCCCAGGGCAGCGAAGCCATCCAATCCAGGTACGTCCTGATCACGCCGTATTCCGCAGCTGCCGTGGGGAGCTTGGCGAGGCGATCTAGCTCGCGCCGGGCCTGCTTATCCGCCTCTTCCGGCATA
>JASFUN010000357.1:0-3167 GCA_050050255.1 Anaerolineales bacterium
CCTTTACGTTGATCCTGGGCCCGGAAGAGATCCAGGCAAACAGCGTCGCCGTGAAAGATATGCGTACTGGCGAACAAGTCAGCGTCGCCAGGGATGAGTTGATTGAATATCTCAGTGGTTTGGCTGCATAAGTCATAAACCAGGATCGACAGGGCTGCCTTTCAGATCTCGGTCGATCATGCTAGGGTAACCCAGTTCGTACGGATACGTGGGGGTTGTTATGCCTGAGGATAGCCGGGGTCCGACGGAGAAGCCAGAAGAATCCAGGATTCGCCAATCACTCAAGATAGCAGGCCTTGTTGTAGGCATCGTCGTCCCCCTCGCTACCCTGGTATGGATCTTCTACAGTTCGCTCTACAATCGCAACGTCCTCTGCAGCGTTGATGTGGATGCCTGCAGGACTCAGGTCGCCAACCTTGAGGCAACGCTGGCATCTACGCCTACCCGGATAACCGTGTTTCAAACTGTTGAGGTGACGGTAGTCCACACAGCCCTCGTCACGGTCACCCCAGAACCTGGTACGACAGCGACCCCAACCGACGTTGCTTATGAAAGCACTGGGAATTGCAATGCTGCTTTTAGCAACACACCCTGCACCTATGTGCTTTCGCAAGGCGACAGATGGGAGCAGATCGCTCAAAACTCACCCTACGGAGACAACTGCCGATATCCGGAGATCATGAACGTCAATCGCCGGGAGGACGGCAGCTATCCACGGCTCTCGGGTTATGACAGCGATGTAGGCAGGCCGATCACAGTTATGCCGGCAGCGCCCACCGGTTCCTACCTGCCCAGGATTCGGGATGCACTCGGACAATTCCATTTCATCAACGCATGCAACGGTAATGGTTTTCCCTGCATCTTCACCGTCACAGAAAGCCTGCCCCTATTCTCTTACGAGCAGATTTCTCAGGTTGTCTATCGCAACAACATCTTCGGGTGGGCTATCGCCGGAGCAAATCTAGCGAGTGATTGCAGCGGCCGGGGCCTCAGTATAGAGTTAGGAACCCGCTTGGTCATCCCGAAACGACCTCTTTACACCCCGACGCCCGTGAATGGAGGGGGCTGAAAAGTGATTCTCTTGCATCCACCCTCTATCAGCGGTACACTATCCAGCGTGCCGTGGTGCCTGTAGCTCAATGGCAGAGCGCCTCACTGTGGATGAGGAGGCTGCGGGTTCGAGCCCCGTCAGGCACCCCAAAATGACAATCAAGCTCCCGTACGGGAGCTTCGTTGTTTGATATGACAACTGAAAATACGCCTACCTGGGCTCGCCTGTTTGCGGATCGATCCCGGTGTCGTAACGACCGGAGGCCAGCTCGGCGATCACGGCTTCGAGATGATCTAATTTGCCAACGGATAGGATCCCTGGATCAGCCGCAGAGATCGTGATCGGCGGTTCGATCATTTGGCCATCCTCGCCGTTGATCCATGCTTCCCAGGCTTCCCGGATTCCTTCCGCCATGTCAGGGGCAATCGAGGCCACCCACGTGTAGCCGGAAGGATCGGTCGGTTGGTCGCTCCCGATAAATCGAAGGTCCGAATCCCGGATGGCATCAAATACGGGCTGCTGATTCAAACCGGGTGACAGGTAAATTGTCGTCACCCCCAGATCCTTCAACCCCTGGATCCCGGAGGAAATATCCTCAGGCTGGACAGATGAGACCACCACGGCCCGTGGATAGCTGTTGAAAGGTGGGTATGACGGCCGGCACAGCCCGCAGTAAAATACAGCGCCGTTAAGAAAACCCTGCAAGGCTGCATTCTCAACGCTATCATCGTTTAATGCGATCCCGCCAACGCGGAAATCAGGCGTGATCAAGGCGGCGATATACCCGGCGATGAACCCCGTCTGGTCGGCTCGATCTCGATGAGGTTGGACCGCATAGATGTTACCTGGACCAATGCCTATGTTATCGGTCACGATGAAGCCAATTTCGGGATTAGCAGCGGCAACTTCACCGATCCGATCGATGGCCTCAAGCAAAACAACGACCTTTGTCCCTTCTCCCAGGGCTGCCTCGATCTCTGTTCCCTCGACCTCTATGAGTCTGAACCCGCTCTCTGACGCTAAGCGCGCCACGATGTCTCTGATCTCGGCGTTCGACGCGGATAGATCTCCTCCTGGGCTGATAAAAACCGCTGTGTCCGGATTCCTGGTCGAAGTTGGTGAGACCGTCGCAGTGGGTGTTTGCTGCAGCGCGGCGACGCTTGGCGTCATCGAAACGGGAACCTCCGCCCGACATCCACTGACAATTAAAAGAAAGGAGAGCAGAATCGCTATCCGAAGCGTTATGGTTGGTTTTCGAGTCCGAATCATCAATAAGGCCCACCGGTGGTTTATCATCAATTTGCTATTCTATCATTCGCGCTGGGCCAGGAAGTCGAATAACCGCTAAGCGGCTCGAGCATAAGAATTTCATGGGAACCAGCTTAAGACACAAAATCCGGTTCATATGATAGGATGCCAGGTAATGGAAAAACGCTACCAAGATGCTGCGAGAATTACCCGCAGGGACTTCCTGAAACTCGGCTCTCTCTCGGCAGGTTCTTTAAGCATAGCCAAATTGAAGCCGTCCTCTCTGCCCGAAGTTCCTCAGAGCCGTCACCTCGGTCGAGTAGCGGTCGCCAAGGTTGATTTGCACAGCCAGCCGGATGCGACCAGCTCGATCGTGGGATCCCTGTACGAGGACGCGGTCATTTCCTGGCTGCGCGAAATCGTCGGCTACCATCCTTACCGTGTCAACCAGCGCTGGATTGAGACGCCGCAAGGTTACCTTTGGTCGGGAAACATTCAGCCAGTAAAGAACATAGTCAACCAACCGGTTCAATCACTCCCCGAATCCAGTCGTGGCCCTGGGATGTGGGTCAGGGTTACCGTTCCATATGTCGACCTGATTATCGCAAACCCGCCTGCGCGCGCCCCGTCCCTGAAGGAGAACCCGACGCCCCGGCTTTACTTCAGTCAGATACTCTGGGCCGATAGGATTGAGACCGATACGCCCTCCGGCAAGATTTACTACCGGTTGACAGAACAGTTTGGATATGGAGATATTTTCCTCGCCGAGGCCTCAGCGTTCCAACCGCTTGAAGCGCATGAATTTACACCGATCTCACCTGATGTCGAGGAGAAGCTCGTCGTCGTGGATGTGACTCGGCAGACGATG
>JASFUN010000358.1:0-3165 GCA_050050255.1 Anaerolineales bacterium
CTGACGGATGAAATCTACGTGCTGGGTTTCATCTTCGGCGGCGTCGAACATTACATCTACGCCCATGAATTTGACCATGCACTTGTGGACCAGCATTACCCACTGGATGGCTACGGCAATTACCCGGTTTGCCTGACGAATGAAGATCAGTGTAAGGCGATCGACGCGCTCATCGAAGGCGATGCATCGCTACTGATGGATCAATGGTGGGACCAGTACGCCAGCATACAGGACTACCAGGACATCCTGCGCTACAACCCACCCTGGTACACTCTGCCGGAACAATTCCCTCCACCCTACGCGAGCATGGATGCGCTCTTCCCTTACTACCAGGGGAGGGCATTCGTTGAGTACCTGTACGATCGCGGAAATTGGGCCGAGGTGAACAAGGCGTATCAGGATCCGCCGGAGAGCACCGAGCAGATCCTCCACCCGCAAAAATATCTCGCCGGCGAGCGCCCCATCACCGTCCGCACGGCGGAGCTCTCCGCGGTGTTAGGCGAAGGCTGGCGTGAGCTTGCCACGGACACGCTGGGCGAATGGGGGACCTACCTCATGCTGGGATACAGCGCCGATCTGGAATCGCAGATCGACATCATCACCGCCGAGACCGTAACCGCCGGTTGGGGCGGGGATTCTTACCAGGTCTATTACAATGACGAACTGGATCAAACCGTCATGAGCGCCCGCTGGATCTGGGATACCAACAGCGATGCGACCCAATTCAACAATGCCTTTCTGGACTACATGGATGCTCGCTTCCGGGGTTCGGCTGTGAACCGCAGCGATGGTGATTGCTGGGAAGCCAACGACCAGGCAAGCTGCATCTTCCGCTCAGGGCGCGAGATCCTGTGGCTTCTAGCGCCGGATCAGGCGATGTTAGACCAAGTCCTCGCTGCCGTACCTGGATTCCCTTAACACGACTACCCCTTTCCTTCGTCACATTTGCCAGCCTCACTGCGATGCAGTGAGGGCAGCCCAATCTTTTATCAATCCCCTGCCTGATGGACGGCCAACCGGCCGCCTCTGCGAATTCTCAGAACTCCAACCACGCAGAATCGCCACACCCGTCCTGCTGCCGTTCTTCATATTGCCTACATAAATCCTTCACAGGAAGCTAACATCCAGACGCTATCCTACCCAACATCGAAACCAATCTCAGGAGAAAAATGATGTTGAAAAAAATTGTTGTCGGTTTTCTATCGCTTTCAGTCCTTGGTGCAGGCGGCGCCGCGCTCGCTTACCAGGCTTCCCAGGAACCAGATGAGGCAATGAGCGTTAAAGCTCCACTGGCTGAAGATGCCGCCTCGCTGGACCAGGGGGTCGTGGCCAGCGAAAACCTCGGTGATCCATGGGATCGAGACGGGATAGTTGCATCTATCGATGAATTTGGCTTCACGCTGCGCGAACAGAACGGCGAAGAACACTACGTTGAACTAGGACCTCCTGATTTCTGGCAGGTCCAGGACGCACAGATCCAGATCGGACAGGAAGTGAACGTTCAGGGCTCCATCAATGAGGGCATGATCCATGCCTATCAAGTGCAAATCCAGGATGGCGAAACCCTTACCGTCCGAACGCAGGACGGACAGCCCTTCTGGAGCGGCGGGGTGGACACCAGTCGGGGTGGAGGAAACGGGGCGGCCGACGGCAGCCACACACCAGACCCCCAGGCTCAGGTCGATGAATGGATCACCGTCCAGGGGGAACTCATCGCCCTGCAAAACGGGAACATGACCATCAGCACACTGGAAGGTGACCTGCTCTCCTTTCAAACCGGACAACCCCGGTTCCTCGCCGGACAGGGGATTACTTTCCAGGTAGGTGACGAGGTGAGCGTCGTGGGTTTCTACGCCGATTCGGGCGAATTTACGGCCGGCGAAGTGACCCAGATCAAGACAGGCGCCCGGGTTATGCTGCGTGATCCCAATGGCCGGCCGCTGTGGGCCGGCCCGGGCAACGGCCGTGGCAACAGCAACAGTGCAGCACAGTAAAGCAACCATTTCTTCCATCGCACGAGGGCGGTGACTGCCGCCCTCGTGCGATGCAAAGGTACACACCATCATGGCTAAAGAGATGCCCGCACAAGACGCAAAAGCCCCATTCCTGACGCGCCTTTACCAATCTATCCAGCGCGATCCACTTCCACCCCAGGACGATCGCAGCCGCATGCGCCTCGTGATGAATAACTTGATCCTGCACATACACCCGGCACGTGTCTCCAAATCCACGCTGAAATTTAATTACACGTTCGGCCTCGGAGGTTTGCTGCTGATGCTCTTCGCCATCCTGGCGATCACCGGTGTGCTCCTGCTCTTCGCCTACACCCCCTCTCCCGACGAGGCTTACCAGAGCATGATTGCGCTGCAGACGGAAGTGTATTTCGGAAGTTTCATCCGCAACCTGCACCACTGGTCCGGAAATTTAATGGTGGTCATCGGCGTATTGCACCTTCTGCGGGTGTTTTACACGCTTGGATTCGCCCCGCCTCGGGAATTCAACTGGGTGATGGGGCTTGCCCTATTGATGCTCATCGTTGCTGCCAACTTCACGGGCTACTTACTCCCCTGGGACCAGCTCGCGTACTGGGCTGTAACCGTAGGAACGAGTTTGCTGACCTATATACCTTTCATCGGCGAACCCCTCACCGGCCTGCTGCTCGGGGGTCCGGAGGTCGGTGCTGCCACATTGACCAATTTTTACGGCCTGCACATCGCGCTGATCCCGCTCTCGATCTTCGCGATCGTCTCGTTTCACATCTGGCGCGTGCGTAAAGACACCCTGACCGAACCGCGCCAATTAGACGGTGAGGTCAGGACCGAGAAGGTAACCACGATCCCCCATCTGGTGAGCATCGAATTCGTTTTCGCGCTCGTTTGGTTGGCACTGCTGCTCGCATGGTCGGCCTTCGTCAACGCCCCACTCGAAGCCGCCGCCGATCCTGCCCACAGCCCGAATCCGGCCAAGGCGGCCTGGTATTTCATGGGCTTTCAGGAACTGCTGCTGCACTTCCATCCGGTCTTCGGGGCGATCATCCTGCCGATCCTGGGGATAGCCGCTTTGCTCGGGATCCCCTACCTGGACAAGGATATGGAGACGACCGGAGTATGGTTCCGGTCAAGCCTTGGGCGGTGGATAGCTGGGTTAAGCTTCGCGTTAGGGATT
>JASFUN010000359.1:0-3162 GCA_050050255.1 Anaerolineales bacterium
CATCGCAGCGCACTGGCGCTACAAAGAAGGGCGCCGGAAAGAGGATTCCTTTGAACGCAGGGTAATGTGGCTGCGGAGATTGATGGAGTGGCGGCAGGATGTCGATGATGCCGGCGACTTTGTCGATGCGATGAAGTCGGATGTTTTTAACGACCGGGTCTACGTCTTCACACCGAAGGGCGACATCATTGATTTGCCAGCTGGCTCGACGCCCATTGATTTTGCCTACCATATTCACACCGCCGTAGGCCATACTTGCCGTGGTGCAAAGGTCAATGGCAAGCTGGTCTCGCTGGATACCAAGCTTTTGACCGGTGATGCAGTGGAAATTCTCACAGCAAAGCGCGGTGGTCCCAGCCGTGATTGGCTCAATCCCACCCTGGAGATGGTTAAAAGCCAGCGGGCACGCAGCAAGATCCGTCAATGGTTCCGGAAACAAGACCGTGAACAGAATGTCTCCCACGGCCGTTTGCTCCTCGACCGAGAGCTCAGACGGCTTGGCCTCGAAAGCGTGGGCTACGAATCCGTGAGCAAGGACCTCGGCTACAACCAGGTCGATGACCTGCTGGCGGCGATAGGCTGCGGCGATTTATCGCTGAGTAAGATTGTCTCCACCGTCGTTCCAGAAGAATCAGAACGTCTTGAAGAACCTCTGATCACTGAGGCCGACATTGAGCCCTCACGTGTGTCCGACGAGATCAGTGTCCTCGGGTTAACCGGCGTGCTGACCAAGATGGCGCGCTGCTGCAACCCAGCTCCGGGCGATCCCATCGTGGGCTATATCACGCGTGGAAGAGGCGCCACGATCCATCGCCAGGATTGCCCCAATATCCTGCGGGTCAAAGACCGGGAGAGGGTGGTCCAGGTGTCCTGGGGTAAAGCGAAGAAGACCTATCCGGTTTCTGTGCGCATCCGGGCATACGATCGTGATGGCCTGATGAGGGATGTCTCGACACTGGTGACCAACGAGGGTATCAATATGTCGTCCATCCAGGTATCGACGAAAAATAGCCTGGCGATTTTCGATCTGGTTATGGGGATCAACAACGTCACCCAGCTCAGCCGCGTACTGAACCGCCTCGAAGCGCTGCCTAACGTCCTCGAAGCGCGTAGATTACGCCCTGGTTAGACACCTCAATTTCGTGTATATTCTTCCATCGTCTTGAACGCGCGATTAAACCGGTCTGACCGTTGGGGCTCGCATTGGGTTTGTTAAGGTCTGTTTTCGTTGAAAGTTGGTGATCGATGGATCGTAGTGGATGGTCCGCATTGGTGCTTGCGATACTGGGAATTCTGGATTCAATTTACCTGACCTGGGTAAAGTTTACAGGGTCGTATGCTACATGCGGACCGATTGGAAACTGTGAGGCAGTAAACAGCAGCCGTTATGCTGAGATCGCCGGCATCCCGATCGCTTTAATCGGCATTGCCGGATACCTTGCCATCATGGCGTTGATCGTGTTGGAAGCAAAGTTACCAAACCTGGAAGAGACCTTGCGCTTGGTCTTTTTTGGGTTTACTCTGACAGGGACGATCTACTCTGTTTATCTAACTTATGTTGAGGTCGCGATCCTCAAGGCAATTTGTCCGTACTGCGTCATATCCGCAGTACTAATGCTGTTGCTCTTTGGGATCAGCATCGCGAGGTTGAAGGATCTTTTAGTTGGTGGCTAGAGGAGGACTTGGAGATGCCTCGCATACGATGTCGATATATTGATTGTCTTTACCTCGACGACGGCTACTGCAGTGCTGGATCCATTGAGCTCGATCCAGATGAAGGCTGCCTGACTTACACGCATGTCGGCGATGTCCCAGAAGATGAAGATTGGGAAGACGATGAACTGGACGAGTTCTGGGAAGAGGACGAGGAAGACCTGTACCTGGATGAGGAGCAGGAAGAGGATTGGTTGGACGGAGAAGAATATTAGTTAAAGTACCGGAACTCACTGTAGACGCGAAAAAGGGCGCAGAATGCGCCCTTTATTGGTTTTCTGAAGACGTTTTCCGCTTAATCTTTGGAGGTGCTGACTTTCCGTTCAAGCGTCCGGCTCAAAATATCCTCCAGCTCCTGGCTCCGCTTTTTTGAGCGCCTGGCTGGCTGTTTCGGGGCTTCGGCTGGTTCTTGTTCGTTTTCGTCGAGTGCCTGCCGCAAGGCAACCTCCATTGCGGTAGGGATCTCCTCGACCGGCTCAACTTCTTCCATGATCTCTTCAGGATTCTCCTTCATGGTGAGCCGGATCTGGCGCTTCTTACGGTTCACGTCCAGGACCCGCACCTCTACTTTATCGCCAACGCTCACGATTTCAGCAGGGTCACGGACGTAGTCGTCCCGCATTTCACTGACATGCACCAGCCCGTGTCTTTCTGCACCGATATCTACAAATGCACCGAAATTTTCCAAACGGACGACCTCGCCAGTGTAGGTATTACCGGGTGAGATATCACCCCATTTGACATCTAGAGGTTTGATCATCGTCAATTCAAGGCGATTGCTGTTCGGATCCACTTTCTGAACCCAGACCTCAACATTGTCGCCCTCTTTTACGATATCCTGAACGCGATTCACACGCCCACGTTTCAATTGCGAGATGTGGATGAGGCCTGGATGATCCAGGCCGACATCAACGAACGCACCGAAAAGCTCGATCTTGGATACTGTTCCTTCGATCTTTTGACCGGGCTTGATTGAGCTTAGGGTCTTGCCTTCGGTTTTCTCTTCTTTGTCTGCCACAAGTTCACCTTCCTTACAAACACAATCTGCAACTCCTGGGTCGCAGACCACATAATTATACCATGTCAGCCCTACACCAAATTACGCTCTTGAGGCCTAGAGAAGGTGCAGTTCATTGGCTGACTTCAGTCGGCGAGATGCTCCGCCTGGCGATGAGGTGCCAGGAAGGAAAAGTCCTAAAGCGGTCGCTCGATTTATACATGGGGCCGACCGTCACACCCTGAAATTGTGCATCGATTGCGAAATTGTAGACTGGATAATAAAGCGGTAGCGAGGGAAGCTGGTCCTGGAAGCGATATTGGAAGCTTGCATATAAGTCAGCGCGCCGGGAAGGGTCAGGGGTGGTGCGCGCTTGTTCCAGCCAGATGCTGGTGTTGCGATCCTCGAAGCCGGCGTAATTCTGGCCGGTTTCCGTTTGCGAATCGTGCCAG
>JASFUN010000360.1:0-3148 GCA_050050255.1 Anaerolineales bacterium
CGGTTTCTTAAGTGCAGTCCTTCGTGCGCTGCTTGGCCTCGCCCCTTCTTCCGGCCGCACTCGCCCGGTCCGTTTTTCCTTTTCGAACACCGGTTACGCAGACCTGCGCTTTAGCCACGACGAAGCACGCTGGTACATCGATTCGCTGAATTCGACCCCGCACCTGCCATAGGAGAACTTGGTTTGAATGATTTGACCATCATCAGGAACGCCCGCATCTATCCCTCAAGCAAACAAGGTGAGGTTTATCACTGCCTGGTTATCTCAAACGGGCGGATTATTGCGCTGGGAGACGATTCCATAGCTCAACAATTTTCGACTGAGGCAGGTGAAAGCTATGATTTAGGCGAATGTGCCGTTTTTCCGGGCTTTACCGATGCGCACATCCATCTCGAGGAATATGCCTATTCGCTTGTTCAGGTCGATTGTGAGACCGCGGATCTGCAAGAATGCCTTAGAAGGGTCAAGCATGCAGCGCAGAACGCACCACCGGGAAAGTGGATTCGTGGTCACGGTTGGGATCAAAATACCTGGGGCCGCTTCGGAACCCTTTCAGAACTGGATGCGGCCGCCCCTCAAAATCCAGTCTACCTGACAGCGAAGTCCCTGCATGCAGCATGGGTGAATTCGCTTGCGCTTAAAGAAAGCCAGGTTATTGACCAACCCGCCAGGCCAACCTTTGCAAAGGGAGACGATTCCCTTGAAGGGATCCTATTCGAGAATGCCATGCAGCTTGTGTCCAAGAAGATCCCGCTCCCCTCTCTCGGGGAGAGAATTGCTGCAATCGACAAAGCTCAAAAGCGATTGCTGCGATACGGCATCACGTCTATTCACGATTTCGATGGTCGTCGTTGCTTCGAAGCGCTGCAGGAGCTCCAACGTGAGGACCGTTTGCACCTGAGAGTAACCAAGAACATCCAGAACGATCAGTTCCTGCCGGCTGTCCAAGCTGGTATACGGACCGGCTTTGGGAATGAATGGCTCCGTATTGGCCATCTAAAGTTGTTTGCCGATGGCGCTCTAGGCCCCCAAACTGCCGCTATGATCTCTCCTTATGAAGGGCAGCCAGACAACAAGGGTTTATTACTCCTCGAGGTTGAGGAAATAACGGAAATTGGACGCGAATCGCTCAAGGCAGGCTTACCGCTTGCCATCCATGCAATCGGCGATCTGGCATGCCGCACCGTCATCAAAGCACTTCTCGATCTGGGGGGCTCGACGACTAATCCCTACCCGCCCCACCGTATAGAGCATCTCCAGATTGTGCATCCCGCTGATCTGGAATACCTTTCTGATTGCGACGTTACGATTTCGATGCAGCCACTGCACGCTCCGTCAGACCACCCCACTGCCGAGCGCTACTGGGGCGATCGCAACCGTTGGGCTTACGCATGGAAATCTGTGATTGAAACCGGCTCTCTATTGATTTTCGGATCAGATGCTCCGGTGGAATCGCCAGACCCATTCCTGGGTTTGTATGCTGCCGTCTCACGTAAGCTTGCGAAGGAAGACCCCTCATCGCAGCTGTGGGTACCCGAAGAATGCCTGGATTTACAAAGTGCACTTGAAGCCTACACAGTCAATCCCCCTATCGCGGTCGGAACCGGGGATCGTTTAGGTCGCCTGAAGGAAGGCTACTTAGCGGATTTAATTGTATTGGAACAAGATCCCTACACCATCCCGAAAGCTGAGCTACCGGGGATGAGGGTTCAGGGAGTGATGACAGGGGGGGAATGGAGGTTTCTGGAGATTTAGATTCAAGAATTTTTCAGTCGACGAAAGTCGCCTTCGCGTTCAGTCAACCCTATAGAATCGAGATGTTCCATTAGGGCCAGCACATATTTTCGCGAGGTATCGAAGTGGTCACGTATTTGAGCGACTGTGACTGGGCCTTCTTCTTCGATCAAGCCTTTTACCGCTTCGACCATATGGTTGTACCCTTCTTTCTCGAATACGACATCCTCCGAGATCTGCACAAGAACTCCTGTTGATCTCAGATAATGGAACACTTCTTCGCCGACAGTCTCGATCGAAATTTTGACAGATGGTGTCGCAAACGGGTCACTTCTGAACTTCCGGATTAACTCATCAACAAGCCTGGCCTGATCATCACTTAATCGAGGTTGAAACTCCTTCAGCCTTATCAAGCCGGCTGCGTTCTCGATTAATCCATCCGTCTCTGCTTTTTGGAACAGCGCTCCTGCGATCCTGGGTTTAAGCTTCAACCGGCTGCGGAGCTCTTCTATACTCATTCCGAGCTTGAGCCTGTTTTGCGCGTGATATTTTTCCAGTTCGATCCTGATCTTCTCCGATAAGCGTCTCCATGTATGCTGGTCTACATATATCGGTGATTGATCCGACACGCCCATCAACGCTAGCACCCGCCCCTCCTTGATGGCCTGTTCACGTGCCGCCTTGATTTTCGGCTCGTCAACCCCTGCCATATCTCGGATCGCATCCCAATCTGAGGGGCCCAGTCTCGCCAGGGTCTGCATCAACAAATCTTGAGGGTCTCCAAGCAGGTATCCCTCAAGCCGTTCGAGTATGGCTCTGTCCTTTCGCTTGTGTCTGCGCTCGGGATGTGCATCGACAACCTGGCCCCCGCCGAGCGTAGCTGGTGGAGAAGGTCGACGGAGGATATAGCGATCCCCACGCGCAGTCACGACTGGTTCGTCCAACTCGAGCTGCAGCCAGCCTTCCTCGCCTGGCTTCAGTACATCTATTCCCAGCAGCCTCACTCTTGCAGTCCGCTGCGCGGCCCCGACAAAGAGTTTCACTTCCTGATTGTGCTTTACCGGAAGATCGCTGGAAGGCAGCAACTCACAATGGACGTCTATTCGCCGCGTACTCGCTGCTGTACCAGGATGGATAATGACATCGCCCCTGTGGAGGTCATCGACGTCGATGCCGCTGATGTTAACTGCGACACGACTCCCCGGAACCGCGCTTTCAATTTTCTCTTTATGCGTTTGTAAACCACGAATTCGCCCTGTAAAACCCTGGGGAAGCACCTCGATTTCATCACCGAGCTCCAATGTGCCGTCTACTAGCGTGCCGGTGACGACGGTCCCAAATCCTGAAATGGAGAAAGCCCGGTCGATTGACAACCTTGGTTGACCGATATCTTTTCGCTCGGCCGTCTCCTCTA
>JASFUN010000361.1:0-3144 GCA_050050255.1 Anaerolineales bacterium
GAAGACCGGACAGCTCCAGCAACAAACGATATCAGCAGAATGGAGCCCGGCACCGAGATCGCATTCGAGAGGATTTCACTGGACCAAGGGCTCTCGCAGAGCACCGTTACAGCCATCACACAGGATCAGCACGGTTTCATGTGGTTCGGCACGGCCGATGGCTTGAACAGGTTTGACGGCTATCGTTTCATCACTTACCGACATATCCCCGCGGATGAGCAAAGCCTCAGCAACAATCAGGTCACCTCCCTGCTCGTCGACGGCGAGGGCTCATTGTGGGTCGGCACCCTCGATGGGTTGAGCAGGTATCTGCCCGACCAACAAGCCTTCCGCACGTATCGAAATGTACCGGACGACCGTTCCAGTCTGAGTGGCGACCATGTACTCGCTATTTACGAGGACTCCGCCGGGACTGTATGGGTGGGCACGGATGATGGACTGAATGCCTATGACCCGGAAAGTGATGCGTTCACGGTTTACCAGCACGATGATAATCGTGGCGAATCACTGGTCAACAACCGGGTGCAGAGCATCGTCGAGGATCGAGCGGGCGCATTGTGGATCGGGACCTTCGATGGCCTGGATGAATTCGACCGGGACTCGAACACCTTCTCCCATTTTCAGTTCGATCCCATCGACCGCTTCAGCCTGACCAATTCCAACATCCAATCGCTGATCATCGACACCCAGGGGATCCTTTGGATTGGGACACAGGGGGGCGGATTAAACCGCTGGATCCCTGAATTCCGCCAGTTCGAAAATTACCAGTACAACAGCACATTGCCCCAGAGCCTCAGCGATAACCGCATCTGGACCATGTTTGAAGATCCCGCCGGCGTCCTGTGGATAGGCACCGAGCGGGGGTTGAACGCATTCGACACCAATCGCGAAGTTTTCCAGCGGTACCTGAACAACCCATTAGATCCCAACAGCCTGAGCAACAACACCGTTTATTCCATCTTTGAAGATCGCAGCGGCGTACTCTGGATCGGAACGGAGTCCGCTGGCCTAAACAAACACGATGTGTTTTCGAAACGCTTTACACATATCCGCAACGACCCCAATGATCCGTTCGGCCTACCCGATAACAACATCCACAGCTTATTCGCTGATCAAGATGGCACGATTTGGATTGGCAGCGAGCGCGGGCTAACCGGGATGCAGCTGAGGACACGCCGTTTCTTGCAGTACCGGCACGACCCTGTAAATCCGTTCAGCCTCTCGTCTAATCTCGTCACCGCGATCCTCAGAGATCGGGACGGGATTCTCTGGGTCGGAACGACCGATGGACTGAACAGATTGGACGACCGCATTTCCACCTTCACACGCTATGCTCCACGGCCATCCGGCGCATCCAGCATCAGCGCGAGCGGGATAAACGTACTCTACGAAGATCATGATGGTAATCTCTGGATCGGTACGGAGAACGGCCTCAACCGCCATGATGCTACATTGGATCGCTTCATACGGTACTATCCTGCCGGCAGCGATGAAGAGCAGCCCGGGAATCAGATCTCTACCCTGCTCGAAGATTCGCACGGCACCCTCTGGGTTGGGACGCACGGCGGTGGTTTGTTTCAATTTGATCGTGTGCAGGAGCTATTCTTCCGCAATTTCACGCTCGACCTTCAAGACCCCGGTTCTCTGAGCAGCGACAACGTGACCAGCGTGCTTGAATCCAGCGATGGAACGCTTTGGGTCGGCACCATGCAAGGCCTTAACCGTCTCGATAGGCCAACGGGGACTTTCAGCAAATACTACGAGAGTGATGGCCTTCCCAATGATGTCATCCACGCCCTGCTCGAGGACCAGCTCGGCCGGATCTGGATCAGTACCAACCAGGGCCTGGCGCGCTTCGACCCTGACACAGGCATTTTCCGCAGCTTTACCCCCCGGGATGGTGTGCAAAGCTATGAATTTAACAGCGCCAGTGCCACCTCGCCAGACGGCAGGTTGATCTTCGGGGGCGTAAATGGTTTTAACCTGTTTGATCCGCTCCAGATCACCGACAACTTGTATGTCCCCGAGATCGTTATGACATCGCTGAGTCAGGCGGGCGAAGCGCTTGATCTTGAGCAGGCGATTGCCGATGTGCATGCCATCTCCCTGCATTGGCCGGATAATTTCTTCGAGTTCGAATTTTCAGGGTTGCACTACGCTCAACCGGAAAACAACGAGTACGCCTATTTTCTGGATGGGTTCGATCGCGATTGGAACCTGATCGGCAACCGTCGCTTCGGCCGTTATACGAACCTGCCGGCAGGGAGCTACACGCTCTATCTAAAGGCCGCTAACTACGATGGCCTTTGGAACAGCAGCGCAGCCTCCCTGGATGTCACCGTCGTGCCACCCTTCTGGGCGACACGAGCTTTTCAGATTGTGCTCGCCGGATTCCTGCTGCTGGCTGCATTCGCCGGCTACCGGCTGCGCATCCGCAGCGTCGAAGCGCGCAGTCGAGAGCTGGAGCAGGAGGTGGAGCAGCGCACCCACGAGATTGAACGCCGTACGAAGGAGCTGGAAGCCCTTTATCACGCGGACGAGGAGATGCTCCGGCATCTGGATCTGGACGAAGTCCTGCAGGCCATCGTGGATGTAGCGGTTGAGTACCTGGGGGCGGATAAAAGCTCTGTCTTCACATATGCCGAGGCGGGCGATGGCCTCAAGATGCGCGTCGCGCGCGGCTTCAACACCGAGACGATCCGCCATGTCTCACTGCCCACCAACACCGATCTCACACGCCCTGCCCTTGAGGAAAGTAAGCCGGTCATCGTGTGGGATGCCACCAGCGACCCACGCCTTAGAGCCGAGCCTGCTGCGACGACGCAGACGCTGCACAACGAAGGAATTGGTTCTTATATGCAGATGCCGATCCAGGTCGACGAAAAGGTTTTTGCGCTCTTTAACATCTGCTACACGAACCCGTACGCCTTTGGACAAGAACAGATCCGCCTATTCGCATCGTTGGCACAACGCGCGGCCCTCGCAATTGAAAACGCTCAGCTGTACGAGCGCACCCAGGAGATCGCCGCCCTGGAGGAGCGCAACCGTTTGGCGCGCGACCTGCACGACGCGGTCACACAGACCCTGTTCTCCGCCAGCCTGATCGCGGAAACGCTTCCCAACCTATGGGAGACGAATCCGGAT
>JASFUN010000362.1:0-3142 GCA_050050255.1 Anaerolineales bacterium
ATGGATCGCAGCTTCGACCACCATCGTCGAATACACAGTGAGGAATATGTCTGCATGCGCCATCATCGATGACTTTTCAGGCATGTCTTCCCCGGAATAATGGCCGAGTTCGCCACCGATGGGCACCGGTTCGACCACATGCACGTGCTCGATCTCCTTTGCCAGCTTGTAAATGCGCTCGCGTTCATCCTGGAAGAGCCAGTTGTCCCAGAAGTGATTTGGATGCAGCCTGACCAGCAGTTGACACGCTTCATCAAGTTCATCCGCGTCGACCAAATCAGCCAGGGCTTTGATGTTCTGGTAGTTCGGGGAGAAGCTCACAAAGCTGGCTGCGTAGGATAGCAGCTTGCGCTCGGGGTCTAATCCATGCTGCACGAAGTATTCTTCCTTTGGCAAAAGCCATCGCTCCTCGAAGTACCCATCGTAGATCGGGATGCCGCCAATGTGGATTTTCTCGGGATCCCAATCCGAGCCAAGCACGAGTTCTTCCTTCTGGATCTCAGACCAGCAGGTTATGCGGTCAACAGGCGCCCCGGGTATGCTGTAACTGCTGGGATTATCCCAACCCAGGATGATGGATGCTGTCTTTACGTTGCGCGCGATCGCCTCGCGCAAAAGATAACGATCCTCACGCCACCCGGGTGTGCTCCCAATTACGATATCCGGATTGTATTTCTCGAAGAGATCCGCATAAATGCCCGCCGTGAACCTCTGCTGGTAGCGAACCAGCGCTTGCCTGGCAGCCTTCGAACGCTTCAATATCCAGACTAGCAGCAGCGCGAAGGGCAGAAATGGGAGCTGCCAGAGATGCGCTTCTACAATAACTTGCTCGACATAGCTGTCCATCGCCGTGGTGTTAATCCTTTTCGAGCCTCCAACCCGCCGCAGGAATCCCAACCACCACTGCACGGCACGCGATTTCTGCTCATACTCCCGAACTCTGTTCAACCGCATCCCTTCGACGTACAGGTTCGGATGTGCAAAACGCTCCTGCACCCACCCCACAAGGTTGTCGTCGGTAAAGAGCACAACATCGATCTCATGCTCATGCAGCACTTCATGGACCTTCGTCTGTAGGAAGTAGACCAGCGAAAGTCCGTGGTCAGCGATGATGAATGCGCGTTTGGTCGTCATAGGATTTATCCGGTGTCAGCGGTGAAAGTACCAGTGGAAGATACGATTGTATATCCCAAGCAATACGCGCCGCAGCGGGGGAAAATCGAGAAGCCTCCTGCCAATCGAGCCCTCAACTTTTCGGGCGTTCACGTCCGAAAAAGAACTAACGTCGCCGGGATCTTTTGGCACGGTGTTCCCAAGATGTCGGATGAAAGGAGTTGTCGTCATCAGGCGCAGGTAGCCGTCCTGGTTGAGTGCGTCATCCAGTTTGCGATCATCCCCCAACATCCGCTCGATCCCCAGGGGGAGGAATCTCTGCAGCACCTCTTTATAGGCGACAAACTGCCAGTGAGCAGCGCCAGCCAAAGCCTTCACGCTTCGGTAGGTGATGAGAGCATCCTGCGTATTCTCGTATCTTGCCCGTACTTGCTGCTCTTCCTGTCCCAGGCTGACGTCATGCTCGCGGAAGGTTTCCCAATCCATGAACTTGCCTAACTCGAGTTCCGCCTGCGGGTCTACTTGAGCCCATTCAAGCGTGGCGGTATGACCTTCCTCATAAGTGCGCATCGGCCGACAAGTCACCATGCCAACCCGCGGGAAAGTCTCGAGGATCTGCAGCGCGTTTTTCAACCATCCCTGCTCGAAATAAACATCGCTGTCTGCGTAGGCGATAACCTCGCCTGGCGCGGCACCGAAGATGATGTCCCAGGCTTTGCCTTTGCCTAAATTCCTGTCTGAAAGCAAGAGAAAATCGATCTGACCCTCGCTGTGCAGGGATTGAAGGTACTCGCGAGTCTCCTTACCGCTGGCATTGTCGAACACTAACAGGTCAAAACCCAGGTCGCTGTTTTCTCTCAGACTCGCCAGGCAGAGTTTCAATACCTCAAGCGATTCAGCATAATAGCCCTGCAAAGATGGGATATAGGTGAGAAGTGCAGCGGTGACCCTGTGCAGCTTCTCAGGTTGTCCCTCAAGAAACTTGGCCGGATTCTGACCAGCACGCATGCGCTACTCCTCCGACTCCGGTTCAACCCACTCGCCAGATTGGCCGGTCAGTATCCAGAAGAGGCGGTTGTAAACACCCTGCAAAAACCAGCGCAGAGGTCCTTTCCTCGCGGCCCGCTGCAGAAAACCGCCTGACTTCTGCGTTCCTGGCTGCCATGCACTTCTACCTACCTGAACCCCGGCGCTCCGCGCTTCAGAAGCCATCTCCGGGCTGACTACATTGCCGATCAGCTTCGTCGTGCGTTCCATCGTCGTCAGGCGCAGCAAGCCCGAGGTATCGATGGCTTCGTCGAACTCATTCAAACCGCCCATCAAACGGCCGGACCATTCGCCCCCCAAATGTTCCTGCATGACAGATTTCGGGCTGAGAAATTGGTTGTGACAGGCAGTTGCGTAGGCTTCTTTACCCTTGTACTGCAGGGTGATATCCTGCAATCCTTCTACTTCACTCAAGAAATTCTCGACGTCCTTCCCCAGCGCAGTAGCCCACTCCCGTTCCCACTGCATTGGCACACGTTTCCCATACTCGAGGGTGAACTCTTGGTCCGAGTTTGCTACCCTGAGGTTTGATTGAATGCCGTGGTCGAAAAGTGTACGCTCTGGAGACCCGCTTACCATGCCCGTACCCGGGAAATGATCGAAGATGTCCAGGTGTGCCCTCAACCAACCCGGATAGAAAAAGGTATCGTCATCTGCGTAAGCGATCAATTCTCCTGGCGCAGCGCCTGAGATCACACGCAATGCCCCCAGCTTGCCTATGTTTTCACTGGAGGTCAGCAAGTAACGGATCCTGCCTTCGGATTGCAGAGCGCTGAGGTAAGCCTTAACCTCCGCGCATGATGCGTTGTCGAATACGAGCAAATCGAACGGTTCGCGGGTGTTATTCATGAGGGTCTCGAACGAGAGCCGAACCACGTCAAGTCGATGTTGAAAATACCCAGTGAGATGCGGAAGATACACAATAACCGCGGCAGTGACGCGCGCCGGCTTGTAATCGGAAACTCGATTGCGCGCTGGATTC
>JASFUN010000363.1:0-3137 GCA_050050255.1 Anaerolineales bacterium
CCGGCCCGGCATCATGCGGCCCGTGAATTGATCGACGATGATCACTTTTCCGGATTGAACGACGTAATCTTTATTGCGTTTGAAGAGATGCTCGGCACGCAGCGCTTGCTCAAGGTGGCCCAGCAGGCGCGCCTGCTCGGGGGTGATGTCCTCCGGGCGATCGGGATCTCGCAACGGGGTGTTGAGTAGCTGCTCGACATGATCCTCACCGATCTCCGTCAAAGCAACCGTGCGGTCTTTCTCGTTGGCCTCGAAATCCTCGGGGTTCAGCTGCTTGACGACCCTGGCCATCTGGATGTAAGTGTCTGGATCTTCATGGGAAGGACCCGAAATGATCAGCGGGGTGCGGGCCTCATCGATCAGGATGTTGTCAACCTCATCGAGTATGGCGTAGTGATGCCCGCGCTGCACCCGACGGTCCAGCGTACGCGCCATGTTATCCCGCAGGTAATCGAAACCGAATTCGTTGTTGGTTCCGTAGGTGATATCGGCTGCGTAGGCCAGTGACCGGTCGACCATCTCGAGGTTGTGGACGTCTTCCTGGATCGAATCAAGTTCAGGATCATAGCGAAACGCCTTACGACCATGCTCTGTTCGTGAGGCTTCCTGGAGTACACCGACGCTCATACCCAGGAAATGGAAGATTGGGCCCATCCACCGGGCGTCGCGGCGGGCGAGGTAATCATTGACCGTCACGAGATGCACGCCCTTCCCCTCGAGCGCATTGAGATAAATCGGCATGGTAGCGACCAGCGTCTTACCCTCACCGGTTTTCATCTCGATTATTTTGCCCTCATGCAGCATGATCCCGCCGATCAACTGCACATCAAAATGGCGCAGGCCGATCGTACGAACGGACACCTCGCGTACCACCGCGAACGCTTCAATCAGCAAATCATCCAGCGTCTCGCCTGCCTCAAGCCTGCCTTTGAACTCAGCCGTTTTCGCCTGCAGTTGCTCGTTGGAGAGCGACCTCATCTCGGCTTCGAGTGAGTTTATTTGATCGACTTCTCCCTGGTAAGCATCCAGTATCTTCTTGACCGGATCACCGGAAAGCAGCCGGGTTAGTCCTTTTAACATCATTGCTTCCTTTCGACGCGGGATTATAGCACAGCGGGTCGGTCCACTAAGCGTGCGGTACGCCCGGAATGCACGCCTTGACCTATGTCTGGTGCAAGCTACAATAGTGGCGTGGGGCGGTGGCGGAATTGGCAGACGCTGCGGACTTAAAATCCGCCGGTGGCGACACCGTGTGGGTTCGACTCCCACCCGCCCCACCAATACCCCCTGAGACTCTCCTCAGGGGTTTTTTTGTTTGCTCTGCTCCCCAGATGGACAGGTCAAATCCCGCCCAATAGTGGGGACGAATTTTCCTTCTTGGCGTTTATCCTCCTTATGCCAATCCATAACTCGGTCATACGGAGTGATCATGCCAAAAACTGTCATCAAAACTCAGGATCTGACCAAAGCCTACGGGGATGTTCTGGCGCTCGATCATCTCACCATGGAAATCCCGGAACATTCGATCGTCGGGTTCCTGGGCCCGAACGGAGCCGGGAAGAGCACGACGATCAAGCTCCTCCTCGGGCTCATCCACCCCACGGTTGGCAGCGGTCAAATCTTCGGTAAGGACATCCAGAGCGAGAGCCTCGCCATCCGTCACAGGATCGGATACCTTGCTCAAAGTCCGCGCTTCTATCCAAACATGACGGCGCGTGAAACGCTGCGTTTTGTTGCAAGGTTTTTTTACACTGACACCAACAAAATTGAAGCACGTGTTGCCGAATCCTTGAAGATTGTCAACCTGGAAAATAAAGCCGATCGGTCGATCCGGGGCTTCTCGGGTGGCGAGCTCCAACGGCTTGGTATCGCTCAAGCGCAGATAAACCAACCAGAGATGTTAATCCTGGATGAACCGGCAGCTGCGCTCGATCCCATGGGCCGGGCTGATGTACTCAACATCATGATGCGCCTGCGTGAAGTCTCCACAATTTTCTACTCGACACATATCCTTGATGATGTCCAGCGGGTCAGCGATCGGGTCGTGATCCTCAACAACGGACGGCTTGTATCACAGGGTCCCATTGATGAACTGCTCCTGGGTGAAGGCGAGGTCATCTACAACGTCGAAATAACCAGGCACAATGAGCAAACCATGGAGCGTGTGCGAAAACTGCCCTGGGTATCACAGGTCGTCAGAGGTATGGAGAACGGTCATTCTCGCTGGAGTATCACCATCAATGACGAGCAGCGAGCCCGTCAAGAACTGTTAAGGGTCATCCTGCAGGACGAGAACGTCGAGGTCCTGGAGTTCGGCCGCAGACAGTTCGAATTGGAAGAAATTTTTATGGATCTGGTCGGGGAGGGTTCTTGAAATGACTAGCTTGACGCACGGTATAAACAACACCAACAGATTATCAGGATTTCGAAACATGTTCCAGCGGGAGAGCGACCTATGGTGGGGCACCCGTCGATGGTGGATCCAGGCGCTTATCGGCAGCGTCGGCATAAACGCACTGCTCGGGTTCTTCTTATTCGTCATGCCCCCTATTCTAGAAGCCGCCGGTGAAGAAATTGATTTGCTTACCGGCGGGGCTCAGATGTTTTTCGGTTTGGGGTTCATGCTTCTGGCCGTTGATGTGACCATCCTGACCCTGGACAGCGTTCTGGGCGAAAGGCAATCCGGTACGGCCGAGTGGGTCCTGTCCAAGCCAGTTTCGCGCAGCGCCTTCATCCTCTCCAAGCTGGCTGCGCATACGATACCAATCCTCTTGCTGCTGGTGGCACTGCCCAGCGCTGTCGCTTATGGCTTATTCATGCTCAAAGGCGTGCCGGTTCCCGATGCGTACCTGTCCGCGGTTGGCCTAATGGGGCTGCACACGTTCTTCTATCTCGTGCTCACCATCGCCGGCGGGGTTCTCATCGATAACCGCAACACTTTGCTCGCCGTCACGCTCGGATCCGCGCTTGGCGGGGTGCTGCTGGCGAATTTAGTTACGCCCTACGTCATGTGGACCCCCTGGCCCCTGGCTGCGATCGCATCCGGCCTCGTCGCAGGAGCCGAGCAGGCGCTTCCCAGGATGCTTTATCTCCCAGTCGTGTTCACTGCATTCTGGTCGCTGGTCGGCATCGTCGCC
>JASFUN010000364.1:0-3125 GCA_050050255.1 Anaerolineales bacterium
GCCGAACCAGAAATGCATCCCCGGATTGAACTGACGTCGACCTCCCCTGCCTGCACCTTGGGATGGTTGTTTATGGCGTTGTACATCGTCGGCACACCTGGATAGATGGTAGGCCGGTATTTCTCAATAGAAGTTAGCACATCCTCCATATCGCGCGGGTTAGGCACCATGACCAGGCTGGCAGCAGATGAGATCCCGAGGCTCATCCCGGCCACAAGCCCGTACACGTGGAACATGGGGATCGCCATGAGGACAACTTCTTCACCACGGACGATGTCAGGCATGAAATTCCGGATCTGCAGTGAATTCGCGACGAGGTTTCTGTGTGTCGCGATCGCGGCTTTCGATAATCCTGTTGTGCCTCCACTGTACTGGTAGATCGCCGGGTCCTCCGGCCTCACCTCTACCTCGGGGCGCTGTGACGGTTCGTATTTCGATATGAGATCCTGCAGCCAGTAATCACCTTCTGCCAACTCAACCCTGTGGCCTTCCTTCTTTTCTTTCATAAGCGTGAACAGGAAGCGCAGCATACCCGGGAGGTATTCCTTGATATTGGTCACGATCAGTGTCTTGAGTTTGGTGTTGGACTGAACTGATTTGACGGTGTTGTAGAAATTGCTCATGACCAACATGTACTCAACGCCGGCATCATTCATCTGGTGCTCGATTTCCCTGCCGGTGTACAACGGGTTGGTTGCGACGACGATCCCCCCTGCCTTCAATATTGCGTAGAACGCCATCACAAATTGTGGTGAGTTCGGCATGAAGATCGCGACAGGTGTGCCCTTTGTCACACCCATATCAGCCAGCGCTGCAGCGAGTCGGTCGCTGAGCGCGTTCATCTCAGCGTAGCTGATCTTCGCACCTTTGAAGATTGAAACGGGGCGGTCTGGAAACTCCTCGGCTGCCTCCTCTAGAAAATGATACAACGGTACTTCGGGGTAATCTATACTTCGCGGGACACCATCGTCATAGTGCTGAAACCATGGACGCTCATCCATTCTGCTCACTCCTTTGCCAGTTGGCCAGCGACAAGGACGATATTGCTCGTACCCTTTTATACAACGGAAAAGGACAATCTCAAAATCCTGTAATGATATAATGCGTTCTTGGCGTGTAATTGGCTCGCGGTCTGCATGTGTTCAAGCGTGCATGTTGCCTGCCCATTATCTGCCCGGACCGAAAACTTACATAGATTAATGATGGCTATGCGAAATCCCTAGAAGGAGTAGATTTATGAAGCCCATGGACGTTCCTGGCGAGAAGGCGAAGGAATACCTCAAGCGCGACAAGGCGGTCATCTCGCAATCCTACCCGCGCGCCTTTCCCTTTATGATGGACCATGGCAAGGGTTCTGAAGTATGGGACGTGGACGGGAACCGCTATGTCGATTTTGCAGCGGGCATTGCCGTCTGCTCGACGGGTCACAGCCATCCTGAGGTCGTCCAGGCGATCAAAGACCAGGCGGATAAATTCCTGCACATTTCTTCGGATTTCTACCACCCGGTTTGGGTCGAGTTTTCTGAAAAGCTCGCGGCAACTGCCCCATTCAAAGAGCCGGCGAAGATCTTCCTGGGCAACTCCGGAACAGAAGCAGTTGAAGCGGCGATAAAACTGGCCCGATACCATACAAACCGCCAGCATTTCATCGGGTTCTATGGCGGTTTCCATGGCCGGACGATGGGTTCATTGTCCTTCACGGCCAGTAAAGCCCTCTACCGCAACCGCTTCACGCCGCTCATGAGCGGCGTGACCCATGTACCCTTCCCCGATCCTTATCGACCGGTGCTGGCCCAGGATGCAGGCGAAGATTACGGTGAGGTCGTCGTCCGCTATATCGAGGAAATGGTGCTTTCCAAGGCGATTCCTCCAGAAGACTGTGCCGGGATCCTCGTCGAACCGATACAGGGCGAAGGCGGTTACGTCGTACCACCGGATGGGTTCTTCCCGGCCCTGCGCCGACTTTGCGACAAGTACGGAATCCTGCTCATCGTTGACGAGGTTCAATCTGGAGTTGGTCGGACGGGGAAATGGTGGGCGATCGAACATTGGGGGGTTGAGCCTGATATTGTGGCTTTCGCGAAAGGGATCGCCTCAGGGCTCCCCTTGGGCGGCATCATCGCGAAATCCAGCGTAATGGATTGGCCCAGCGGCGCCCATGGCAATACCTTTGGTGGCAACCCGGTATCCTGTCAGGCTGGTATCGTCACGCTGAACCTGATTGAGGATGGCCTGATGGAAAATGCCGCCGAACTTGGTGAATACATTCTCGACGCGCTGACTGAACTCCAGGGCCGCCACGCTTCAATCGGCAGCGTGCGTGGAAAAGGGTTGATGATCGGGACCGAGTTCGTGAAAGATAGAGAGACGCGCGAACCCGCCACTCAGCTGCGGGATCGTATCGTCCAAGAATCCTTCCGCCGGGGGTTGATCACGCTTGGAAGCGGTAAAAGCTCTGTGCGATTCGCACCTCCACTCAATATCGATAAGGATCTTGTCGACGAGGCTTTGAAAATTTTCGACGCCGCCATAACTGCGGCGGGCTCATCCTGAAACATGAACCATGCTGCCTGATTTTCGCATCCGCCAGCGGGATTACCTTCTCGAGATCAGCCGTGCTTTAACCGAGGAACTCGATCTAGAGCGGGTTTTATCACGCGTTCTACGTGTCTCTGCCGAATTGCTTGGCAGCCACGCCGGCTTGATCGCGCTGCGCGAAGACGAGGGCGGATGGCGCATTGCGACCTCCTACGGGATCAACCCGGACGTGCTTAAACACTTCAACGGACTGCTTGAAGATATCCCTGATCATGGCGATCCGGCGCGATTTGCACTGCCTGAAATCAATCGTCGATTACAAAGCATTACCAAAGCGGCCTCGATGGGTTTGCTGACCGGGGTTGGGCTTCCTCTGATTGCCCAGCAGGAAGTCATCGGTGTCATTTTCGTGTTCCGTGCATACCAGACTCGCTTCTCCAGGGAAGACCGCAACCTCCTCAGCGCGTTCGCCTCGCAAGCGGCGATCGCAGCGCAAAACGCTAAGCTGTTCTCGGCTATCAGCCAGCAGAAGCAGCATCTGGATGCTGTTCTTGATTCAGCCGCTGACGGAATTCTGATGCTTGATG
>JASFUN010000365.1:0-3124 GCA_050050255.1 Anaerolineales bacterium
AGGCGCGCAGCAGTACGTACCTGATGAATTTGGATATCACCAGGATAGTCAGGTTATCACGAATACCGACCTCGAGATCATGCTGGCACAAGGCGATGTCCCGGGTGAGAGCGTCACGTTGATTTCGTGTGTTGGCGCGCGGCAGGACAACATAGGCTGCTCACGATACTGCTGCACCTCAATGGTGTCGCAGGCGCTGCGATTGCGCGAGATGGGCAAGAAAGTGCGCGTGGTCAGCAAGGACATACGCACCTATACGCGCCAGGCTGAGGAGCTTTATGAATCAGCGATGCGGGCTGGGGTTCAGTTTTTCCGATACGACGCAGAGCGCTCACCCCAGGAAACGATTGAGTATCGCGATGGGCACGTGATCTTCCTGGAACAAACGCTCTTTGAGCGGGTTGCAATACCCTCAGATCTTGTCGTCCTGGTGGCAGCCCTGAAGCCTGTTGAAAACCCAGTCGCGGATATGCTCAAGCTGGCTCGCTCGGAGGATGGGTTTCTCATGGAACTGCATCCTAAGCTCGGGCCGGCAGAGACAGCCAGTCAGGGGATCTACCTGGCCGGCACGTCCCAGGGTGCTAAAGACGTTCGTGAGTCGATGGCACAGGCATTTGCAGCGGCGGGAAAAGCCGGCGCGCTGCTGGCACGCGGCTCGATTGAAAAAGAGCCGTTGACAGCCCAAGTGGACGAGCAAAAGTGCATTGGCTGCATGCGTTGTGTGAAAGTCTGTCCATTTGGTGCAATAGAGCAAACCGGACCTATCAAAGAAGGAAAGGTGAGGATCCTGGATGCGGCCTGCATGGGTTGTGGTACTTGTGCGGCCGAGTGCAATTTCGACGCAATCGACATGCCGTATTTCACGAAGGGGCAGATCCTTGCGCAGATCGATGCAGCTCTGATGGATCATCCCGATAAGAAGTGCGTCGTTTTCACCTGTAACTGGTGCTCTTATGCAGGTGCCGACCTGGCGGGCATCGAGAAACGTCAATACCCGACATCTGCCCGGATCGTCCGCACGATGTGCTCGGCACGGTTCGAGGAAGATTTTGTTGCCAGGGCTTTCGAGAAAGGTGCCGGGGCGGTGCTGGTGACCGGCTGCAGGCTCACCGACACCGGTTCGGACTGTCACTACAACTACGCCAACCGTTTAACGGCCAAGCGCTTCGAACACTGGCAGCGGAAGTTCTCACGCAAGGGTATCGATCCAGATAGGCTTCAGCTGCGCTGGATCTCTGCTGCCGAGGGCAAGGAATTTGCGGAGAAGATCAGCGAGATGGATAGGGTGATCACTGAGCGCCTGGAAAGCATAGAGGCGGCTAGCGATGAGTCATAAGCCAAGGGATCTTTGGATCGAAGGCATCCATGGTTGAGAAATTTGACGCACTGCCTTTAGATGACGGGCTTCAGGCGGTTATGCAGGATGTCTTCGGCCGCTCTGCGCAGGCTTGTTTTCAGTGTGGGGCTTGCACAGCCACATGCCCTTGGGGGATTGTGTCAGACCGTTCTTTGTCCATCCGCGAAATGATGCGCCGGGCCCAGCTGGGACTGGGGGGAAATGAGGACATAGTTTGGCTTTGTACCGATTGCGGACTTTGCATTGACTCCTGCCCTCGAGAGGTCCCGATACCTGATGTTTTCCAGGCCTGGCGCGGGTGGTTGTGGGAAAAACGGCAAGTTGAGCACGGGCTTGCGTCGATTCTCTGGTCGATCTACTGGAATGGCAATCCGCTGTCACAACCTCCTTCAGAACGGATGAACTGGGCTGATGGTCTCGATGTGCCAATATTTGACTCAGGCCAACATGAATATCTGCTCTATGTCGGCTGCACGGCAAGCTACGACCCGCGTGCGCAGAAGATAGCCAGAGCGCTGGTGCATATTTTCGATACTGCCGGCTGCGCCTATGGGGTGCTCGGGGAAAGCGAGCGGTGTTGTGGGGAGTGTGTGCTCAGGATGGGGCACAGGCCGTACTTCGAGGAAATCGCCAGGGCAAACTCCGAGCAGTTTGTGGCTGTTGGAGCCCACAAACTGATCACGATTTCTCCCCATTGCTACGATGTATTTAAGAACGATTATCCTGCCAGCGCAGAGCTCGAACCGATCCATTACGCACAGTTTCTAAAAGAAATCCTGCAATCGGAAGACCTCAATGTCAATGCTGTGCCCTCTGGCACGCTGAGTTTCCATGACCCCTGCTTGTTAAGCCGGGCAAATGCGGAATTTGAAACTCCACGTGAGGTGCTTGCGTCCGTCGGAGACGTTCATTTTGAAGAACTGGATCGCATCGGTGCGGAGACGCTCTGCTGTGGCGGCGGAGGGGGACGGATGTTTCTTGAGACACTGCCCGGCGAGCGCTTTTCAGATCTACGCGTTCAAGAGGCATGTGAGCATGGAACCCAAACCCTTCTGACGACGTGCCCACTCTGCATATCCTGTCTGGAGGATAGCCGGGCAGCGATGGGGGTGGAGCAGCTTGAGGTTCTGGACCTGGCAGAATGGATTGCGATAGCTTTAGACGGTGTTGAAGGAGATTGATCAAGTTGGCATCATCGTTGTACGGTCCACAAGAAGCTCAAAAGCGTGCCTGTGTGTATCTCGAGCACAGCAACGGCCGGCTACTGGATGTTTCACGCGAAATCATCACAAAGGCGCTTGAATTAACTGGGGGCTCGGAATGGCAGGTTTCAGGCTTACTCCTGGGGGATGACACCGCGGAATTAGCCGCTGAGGCACTATCCAATGGGCTGGACGAGGTGTTATCCATCCAGCACCCGTTGTTGGCGAGATTTGACGTGGGCGCCTATACGCGTGCTTGTTTTGAGGCAGTCATTAAAGAAAAACCAGCCGTTTTCCTGCTCGGTGCAACGCCGGATGGGCGCGATCTTGCTGGTCGTTTAGCTGTGCGTTTGCGCACTGGATTAAACGCGGACTGCACGGATCTCCGCCTCGATCCCGAGAGCGGTCAACTGGTAAGCGAGGTCTCGGGTTTCGGGGGCGGGGTGATCGCACTCCTGGAATCGCCGGATCATCGGCCTCAGATGTCAACTGTCCGTCCGGGAGTTTTCCGCCAGGCAGAGGTCGACACCGGGGGAGAAGGAGTCGTCCGCGAGTTGGATATCGA
>JASFUN010000366.1:0-3108 GCA_050050255.1 Anaerolineales bacterium
GACATCACCTCCGGAGTTTAAAGGAAGCGTATAAATGGAAGCCAGATCACCGTCGTAAGATTCCTCCGCCCATTCATGGTATGTGGATTCGCCATCTTCATCATGCTCACCGGATCCATCAGCATGATCAGATCCATCTTCTCCTTCTTGGTCACCCTGGATCACCGGCCTTGATGCAGATAATGGCGGAGGGACATCGCGCCTGTCATTCCAGGATGCGACAGCCTGATCGAGTTCGGAAGGCAGGGGCAGATCGAGGAGTGAAAATTCTTGAGCCATACGATAACGCAAGGCGAGGTCGGTTGAATTCTGGAAGTAAATTGCCACCAGGCGATGTGTTCCCAGAAGCATCAACACGGTAAAAGCCACCGCAACGCCGAAGTAAAGGAAGGTCAGGCGCAGTCGCAAGCCTCTAAGCATAGCGACTCTCCAGTCTGTATCCCATGCCGCGCACGGTAGTGATGGGATCGCGCTTGCCGGACTTGTCCAGCTTCTTGCGCAAGTACGAGATGTAAACATCCACCGATGTCTCCAGGACATCTGCTTCATACGACCAGACGTAGTCCAATATCTGGCCACGTGTCAGCGTCTGATCCGCATGCCGCATAAGGTACTCAAGCAATTTCCATTCGGTATTGGTCAGGTCCAGTGGCTTGTCACCTCGCCTGGCTACATGGGCTTTGAGATCCAGAACCAATTCGCCCTGACGCAGCTCCCAGGGGTCACCGCCATTGGCGACCGTGAAACGGCGTGCCAGAGCGCGTACGCGCGCCAGAAGTTCATCAAAAGAGAAAGGCTTTGCCAGGTAGTCATCCGCACCGCTGTCCAGCCCTGCCACGCGGTCTTCGATTTGGGTGCGGGCGGTCAGCAGCATGCAAGCGGTGGGAAGGCGGGCGTTTCGAATGCCCCGAACAATTGCCGGCCCATCGCGTTCCGGAAGCATCCAGTCGATGATGGCGACATCATAGGTCCCACGCAGCGCAAGCTCCAGCCCGGTCGAGCCGTCGAAGGCTGTGTCCACTTCAAAGCCTTCTTCGATGAGGACCTCTTCAATCAATTTCGCCAAGCGCTGGTCATCATCTATCAGCAAAACACGCATAAACTCTCCAAGGCTTACTCTAACATTCCAAGATTGGAAAATGATTGGAAAAGTGATATCCGATTCTAATCCGATTTCAAAGGTTGTGTCCTACCATAGGATCGATCCTGGAGATAGCAGCCCTGCCAGTTTCTTGAGGATGTGTTTTCGAACGGTTTTAACAAAAAAGTGGAATGGCACCGGGAGACGATGGTTCTGTTTTGGAAATTACACGGATGTAAAGGAGACAGAAATGATCAACAGGAAAGCGCTGATGCTCAGTGTGGGAACAACGGCGTTCGTGGTTGTACTCGCAGGCGGCATCTATGCCGGATACGCGCAATCTCCCGCGCCGGCTGAGGCAGATGTTTCGATCGAAGACGCACTCAACGACCCGCAGGTCCAGCAAGTCCTGCGTGAGCGGGAGGCAGCCTATCAAGAAATGCTGGAGCAGGCTAATCAGCGTCTGATCTCACAATCTGAGGGTTCAGACCAGGCGGTTGAGGAGGAATACCCGATATCGGTTGGATTGGCCGTCGCGCTGGGCCAGAATGCCCTGGGTGGGGGAACGCTTATCCGCAATGCAGAGCTTGTCAGTGTGAACGGACGTGCGGCGTATGAACTCATATTCGACCGCGGCCAGGTATATATCGATGCAATATCGGGGGCAATCTTATACAACAGCAATGCCAGTGCTCAGGTGGCCAGCAGCGGTGGATCGCATCGAGAGCATGAGGATGAGGGGCACGAAGAGCACGAGGACTTTGATGATTGAGAAGGTGGGGGAGTAGATAAGGTTTGAATATCATCGCAAGAGGTGAGCAGGTATGACAAGAAAAAGGCGGACCAGGGATAAAAAAGACCCTGCTAAAAGTATCAAGTCGGTGATCTCGGTCGGGGCTGTTGCAGCTACCATCGTAGGTTGGGGGGCGTTCGCCCGACAGGCGCTGCAAACTGTTTCGGCAGATCCACCTGTGGATGTGAGGGCTATGGTGGAGGAGATCCTTGGTGAAATTCCGGGGTTGGCCTCTGTTGATCTACCCCAAAAAGGAGGCAACACATTGAGGACGGTAAGCCTTCCCCGCCAATCCTCCTCGCGAAGGCCATCACCCATCACGCACACCCAGTCATCACGCTAGGACGGCCCTGATGGAGCAAATCGAATTCAGGGCGATGGGATCCAAAATGATGGCGGCTCTGGAAGTCGATGGCCCTCAAGCCAGGGAATCACTTTCAAGAGTACCGGCTTGGTTTGAGATCTGGGAACAGCATTTCAGCCGGTTTCGCGAGGACAGTGAGCTTTCCGAACTCAACCGCCGGGCCGGGGAATGGGTGCAGGTCAGTGCGGCTATGTGGGAAATGCTGCTCACCGCGCGAGAAGTTGAGCGCGAGAGTGGCGGATTGGTCACCCCGGCTCTGCAAGGTGCGCTGGCAGCCTACGGGTACGACCGCAGCTTTGAGTGGGTTGCCAAGGTGAGCGCGAACCTTGAAGTGAAGGAATTAGATCGCAAACCCCTGCCAGGTATGCAGCTGCAGATCGATCCGAATGACCGGCGCGTGCATCTGCCGTTAGGGACACAACTGGATTTCGGCGGAATCGCGAAGGGGTGGTCGGCGGATCAGGCACTGGCGAAGCTTAGTTCGATCGGTGCCGGGTTGGTGGATGCCGGAGGTGACGTCGCCAGTGGCAGACCCAATGCACAAGACGCGGCCTGGCCAGTGGGGATTACCGATCCCTTTGCGCCCGAGGACATGGTCGAACTGCTCGCTCTGAGGGGTGAGGCCGTAGCCACTTCGGGGAGGGATGTCCATCGCTGGCTGCAAAATGATGCCTGGCGTCATCACCTAATCGACCCCCGCACCGGTGAGCCAGCAGCCAGCCGGGTGTTGGCTGCGACCGTAATCGCACCGACGGCTGTGGAGGCAGAGATGGGGGCAAAATGCGCGTTGATCCTCGGGCAGGTTGAAGGGTTGGCCTGGCTCGATGCGCGCCCTCAGTGCTCAGGCTTGCTGATAATGGAAGACGGTGC
>JASFUN010000367.1:0-3105 GCA_050050255.1 Anaerolineales bacterium
GTAGGAGTCATAGGGATTGTGATTGGTTGCTCAGGCATCCAGGAGATGAGCGTGCGCCTCCGCGCTGCCTGCGCTTTTGCAGCCACGGTCTTCAGCCCATGCTGGGCCAACACATTTAGTCAATGGAACCACTGGTCCTAGAACATATATCGAACCGCCCAGGCCATCACTCCAAATGACCTGGTGTTCGATTTTTGATCCCTGATCCCATATTCCTATCGCTTTCTTCATAATTTCCTCACAATCTTTGGTTAAAATGCAGCCTGAGTAAGAAGTTTGTTACAGGAGCCACTGCATGGCAAAAACTATACTGGTAGTCGATGACGAGAAACGGTTGGTCTCTGTCGTGGAGGCTTATCTCGAGCAGGAAGGTTACCGCGTCGTCAAGGCCTATAACGGTCGCGAAGCTCTGCACGTCGCCCGCGCTGAAAAACCTGACCTGATCATCCTGGATGTGATGATGCCCGAGATGGACGGCCTGGAGTTTATGCACCATCATCGCAAGGAGAACGACACACCGATCATCCTGCTCACCGCCAAAGTCGAGAGCGACGACCGTGTCATCGGGCTTGAACTGGGTGCCGATGATTACGTCACGAAACCCTTCCGGCCGCGCGAGCTGCTCGCCCGCATCAAGGCAGTTCTGCGCCGGGTGGGCGAGACTATGCCGGTGGCCGGCAAACTGCGCAGCGGGGACATCACGCTGGATCGCGATGAACATACCGTGCAGCTGTCAGGTGAATACGTCGACCTGACCCCCTCCGAATTCGATATTCTCAGCGCTTTGATGTCCGTTCCCGGGCGAGTCTTCAGCCGCCTGGAACTGCTCGACCGTATTCAGGGGACAGCTTACGAGGGCTACGAACGCACGGTCGACGTACACATCAAGAACCTACGTTCCAAGATCGAGGTGGACAGCCGTGAACCGCAGTACATACAAACCGTGTATGGGGTTGGTTACCGTTTCGCCCGGGAGTAAACACAGATGCGATTGAGCAGCAAACTCGTCCTGGCTTTCTTATCGGTTGCGCTCGTTGCCGTGCTGCTCGTCGCTGTTTTCGCAGCGGTCAGCGCCCGCAGCGAGTTTGGGCGCTTTATCTTTGACCAATATCAGACCGCCTTCATCGATGAACTGGAGGCTTACTACTCCGAAAATGGGACCTTCAACGGGTTCCGGGTTCCGATGGGTGCGATGATGCGCGGCGCGATGGGTCCCGGTGCCGGACCCGAACGAAGGGGGAACCCGATCACTGTCGCCGACGCGCGCGGCGTGGTCTTCATCCCTGGCGATCGCTTTATGATGGGCGAGGTCCTGCCAACCGATGTGCTCGACAATTCATTCCCGATGGAGGTTGACGGCGAAACGGTCGGGTACGTACTCGCCAGTCGGGAGGCTTTTCGACAGAGCCAGGCAGAGCAGCTGCTGCTCAATCGGGTCAACCGGACCGTCCTTTTCGCCTCGTTGGGCGCGGCCGGGCTCGCATTAGTCCTCGGGCTGCTGCTCGCCCGCACGTTGACCCAGCCGATCCGCGAACTCACCTCTGCGACTGAAGCCGTCGCTCAAGGTCATCTCGAACAGCAGGTGCCCGTTCGTTCAGGCGATGAACTTGGTGAATTGGCCCGGTCTTTCAACCAGATGAGCCAGGATCTGGCCAAGGCTCAATCCCTGCGCCAACAGATGACGGCCGATATCGCCCACGAACTGCGCACGCCGCTGAGCGTTATACTCAGCCATGTCGACGCCATCGAGGAGGGAGTGCTGCCCCCCACCCCGGAAACGCTGCACGTTATTCGGGAAGAAACGGCCCAATTAAGCCGCCTTGTAGAAGATCTGCGCACGCTCTCGCGCGCCGACGCAGGTGAACTTTCGCTGAACAGGCTGCCGACGGATCCCAATGAGCTACTTAGCAAGACAGCCGCTTCGCACCGCCCCCTGGCAGCAGAGAAAAGCATCGGGATGGAACTCGATATCGAGGACGACTTGCCTCAGATTGAGGTCGATCCTGACCGCATCGGACAGGTGCTTGATAACTTGCTCAACAACGCCCTGCGTCACACGCCTGAAGGCGGTACGATCCGCATCTTCGCTCATGAAGCCGGTGATGGACTTGAGCTGGGCGTTGTGGATTCAGGTCCAGGGATCGCACCGGAGGCGCTGCCGCACGTGTTCGAGCGCTTCTACCGCGCAGACAGCGCCCGCGGGCGCGATCAGGGCGGCACCGGCCTTGGCCTGGCGATCGCCCGGTCGATCGTCGAAAGCCATGGAGGCCGCATCCGCGCTGAGAGCGTGCCCGAGCAGGGTGCCACATTTATCGTGTGGCTGCCATCGCAATACAGGTAATTACAGCCCTGAACAATACTCCCCTTGAAGCAAATTCACACCGCATCGCAGTTTATGCAATCAGCCTCACAGTTACTATTTCAGCGTTCGGGCGATGTTATTAGCGCACACAGGGTCCAATTGCTCTAGAATGGATTAAGAGAGCGGTTCATTCAACGGGAATTTACTTAGACTCTCGCGAAGGGAGACCTGCCAATGCTGGAAAAAATCCACGACCACCTCGTCCACGAGCTCGGTCAGAGCACGCGCACAGACACGATCTTCGTCGTCAGCGCGATCGTGTTTAATCTGGTCATTCTGGGGGTTAATACGGGCATGGCATCTGGCGGCAGACCCGGCTACAGGGATCCAGCTGATGATCTGATCCTTGGCGTATTCATCGTAATCACGCTCGCCATCAACGCTCTCGCCCTGACAGCCATCCTGCTCGGTCGCCGCACTCGCAGCCAATTGCTGCAAGGTCTAATCGACATGTACAACGACACGGATGTCGCCAGATATTACAATCCGGACCTGCTGGCCAATTATGGAACCCGGTACCTTTTGTTTGCCGGCGTGATCGCCCTGCTCGGGATCACGGCGATCGTCATCCCGCTGATCACACGGCTGTTGTGACGACTGCAGTTGACGGTTATTGGCGGTTGTGACCCTTCACGCATCTCAAGTGTAGGCTCCACGTGGCTGGCACTTTCACATACAGAGGGATGAAGATCTAACATGTGTACTGCATACTTTAGGGAATGTAGAAGTAGCCGAGCTTCGTA
>JASFUN010000368.1:0-3101 GCA_050050255.1 Anaerolineales bacterium
TTGGTGTCTCAGTCGGCGTGTTCGTGATGGTGGCTTCAGGGGTCCCGTCCGCACCAGAGCCGAGCCCCTGAGTGGCGATGTAGGTTAAGCCAACGGCAAGGATCGTGAAAACTGCGACGATGGCCAGAGCAGCCGGAAAGGAGAGCGTGATCTGTGCACTGGATGATTTCTTCTTTTGGGAAGTACCTGAGCGAAATTCTGTGCCGCACACTTCGCATTTCCGGGCTCCGGCAGGAAGCCTGGAACCACAGGTCGGGCAAAGCATGGGTGCGGCTTCTTTTTGCTCTGCTTTTTCACTCATATACTCAGAATCCCTCACGATTTAGCTTTGCGACGCAGGATTATACCAGCATCAAGGCGCTGTCCCAAGCCAGCCTTCCCGGCGTTTGCGACGCAGTATACCTTTGATAGTGATGCTCCTGGGTTCAATCCTGCAATCCGAGTGTGGGCTCGATACGCCGCATGGAAGCGATGACGTTGTCCACATGCTCCCAGAGGTCCACCCCAAACTCGGCACAAGCATGCTCTATCGCTGTGCGGTCCACATTCGCCGCGAAGCGGGCATCTTTCCACTTCTTCTTAACCGATTTAACCTTGAGGTCTTGTAGGGATCTTGAGGGCCGCACCAGGGCGACAGCAACGATCAACCCGGTAATCTCGTCGCACGCGTAAAGGGCTTTCTGCATGGGTGTCGTTCTAGGTACCCCGGTGTGATCTGCATGGCTCAAGATGCTCTTGACGACGACCTCTGGCACGCCGCGCTCGCGTAAGATCGGTGCGCCAGCCTGGGGATGCTGTTCGAGCGTTGGGTGAATCTCCCAGTCGAAGTCATGCAGGAGCCCGGCAAGCTTCCAGAGCTCAACATCTTCGCCCAGGCGTCTGGCATAGTCCTCCATGGCGGCCTCAACGGCAAACATGTGGCGTTTGAGGTTCTTGTTCTGGACGTGTTCATCCAGTATGGCGAGTGCTTCTTCACGCTTCATAGACGCCTCGGCCCTGCATCAGATGCGAACGCAGATATCAGCGTCCTGCTCGCATCCCAGAGCGCCCTCAAAGTTGCAGCGGTCTCACGGAATGTCCAGAACCGCTCAGCACGATATTCGCGCAGGTCAGCGCTCACTCCTTGCGCATCAATTCCTAAGGCGTCACACAAAACGAGGGCGCGCGGCAGGTGGAAATCCTGGGTTACAAGCAAGGCTGATGTGATGTCGTAAAGTTCATAAGCGTTCAGGCAAGATAGGTAAGTGCGGTCGCCGGCTGTGTCTAGCAGGATGGCGTCATCAGGTACATCCAGGGCACGCGCGTAGTCCCGCATGGCGTAAGCCTCGTTGTGCCCATGGCTGTTGGCCGAGCCACTCATGAGCAGTTTTTCTACTTTTCCAGCGTGGAAAAGTTGAGCGCTGGTCGCCACGCGATCTGCCAGAACTGCAGTTGGCCGGCCATCACGTCGCAGACCAGCTCCAAATACGATCGCTACTGGACGTGATGAAGCCTGCTCGACGTCGGTGATGTCCTGCTCGTAACGCCACTGCAAAATCAAGCGGGGCAATACGAGGATCAACACTAACACGGCGACGATCAGGATCGCACGCATCATAACTTTCAGTTCCCTCTTAATCACGTTCGGCATTTTACCAAACCCTGGGGAAATCGGTTCGCCTTTTCGGGCGATTCGTTGACGATCGCATACCATACTGATATACTCGGAATAATCATATTCATCTGATAAATACGAGTAATCGAGAGGCGAGGCGTATGACGGTTGAGCTTGATTCAGAATTTCTTGATTATCTCGCCCGTGTTCCAGCGTCCCTGCACGATAATCTGCCGCCGATGCACGAGCTCGCGGAGACACTCGGGATGAGCATCAGCAAGCTGCGGGAACAGGTCGAGGTCGCCCGTACCCTGGGTTGGGTCGAGGTTCGACCGCGCCGTGGAATTGAAGCACGCGCCTTCTCGCCAGCAGCTGCGATGAGCGTGAGCATGCGTTTCTCGCTCGCCCAAGATCGAAATTATTTTGATCAAATTGAGGAGCTGCGCGAAGTCATCGAAGCTAGCTATTGGTATCGTGCCGTCGAAGCACTCCAAGAAGATGATCGCCGGCACCTGACCGAGCTTATGAAGCGAGCCTGGCAATTACTCAAGGGCGACCCCGTACAGATCCCCCACGAGGAACATCGCGAACTCCATCTGACGATTTTTTCACGGCTAGAGAACCAATTCGTGAAAGGTTTCCTGGAGGCATACTGGGATGCCTATGAGTGCGTAGGTTTAAACGTATTTACCGATTATGCTTATCTTGAAGCGGTTTGGAACCATCATCAATCCATGGTCGACGCAATCAATGACCAGGACCTTGAAAGCGGATACCGGTCCTTGGTTGATCATTTTGGCATACTAAACACGCGCCCTGGAACCCAGGCTCAACTGGCCGGGTCGCTCAACGGTTTAAAACTTACACCACAAGAAGTATCTGGGAGTACAAAGTAATGACAGAATCTGTTGCAGCAAAGGAACGAAATGCAGGCGAGGGGGCACAGGAAAAAGTCGTCAACGATTTCTCCATGGTCGTTGCGACGGTCAATGGGTCCGGGAGCCAGACATCGAACATGGCGCTCATCCGGGCGTTGTTCCGCATGGGCATTCCCGTAAGTGGGAAGAACCTCTTTCCATCGAACATCCAGGGCCTTCCAACCTGGTTCACAATTCGGGCGAGTTCAGATGGTTACATCGCACGGCGTGACACGGTTGAAATACTTGTCGCGATGAACCATACGACCTTTCTGGAGGATCTAAAAGACCTCGTGGAAGGTGGCGTTTGTTTCTACCCGGATCATTTCGCCAAACCTGAGATTCGCGAGGATGTGATTTTCTACCAGATGCCCGTACAGGACATTATCAAAGAAGTGGATCCGCCACGTCATCTACGTGATTACATGGCGAACATGGTCTACGTAGGTGTGATCTCGCACATGCTCGGAATTGAAACCGGGGAGATCAGGGCTGCTCTTGACACCCATTTCCGCGGCAAAGAAAAACCTATCAAGCTGAATATGGATGTCATCGAAGCTGCGATCAACTGGGCGGACCAGAATTTGGAG
>JASFUN010000369.1:0-3100 GCA_050050255.1 Anaerolineales bacterium
GCACGTTTGGCTTGATCGTTTTGAGGCAATTAATCGAAGCTGGATCCGTCCATGATCTGCCAGCGATCTTCAAGATGCTAACCGGCTTAGCTTCTTCTGTTCGCGGCACCGAACAGGATGCACTCAGGTCCCTATTGATGGCGATCGCCGAGAGTTCACCTGCCGAGCTTACTGCATTCCTGCTAGAAGAAATTGGATGTGCAGATTCGCGCAGCCTCCGTTTCTTCCGCAGCCTCATCGCTGAAATCCCGGAACCATATCAAAGTCAGGTTCGCGGCGCCTTCTAGGCAGAAGACCACATTCGATCTGGTATAATACACGCCGGAATTTGACTAGACCGGCGTGCGGTTTGTGCGACCACAGACTTTGCGTTGGGCGACCTGCATAGGAGCAGATGTCATGGCACTATCGAAAGAAGAAAAGAAAGAGCTTATCGGTGAATACCATCGTCATGATGGCGACACCGGCTCACCTGAAGTTCAAATTGCAATCCTTTCACGCCGGATCGATCAACTAACCGATCACCTGCGCCAGCACAAACATGACGAATCTTCACGGCGCGGGCTGCTGAAGATGGTCGGCCGGCGAAGAAAACTGCTGAGTTACCTAAAGGATCACGACGCAGCCTCCTATTTGGAACTGACCAAGGAACTGGGAATTCGGCGGAAGTGAATGGAAGTCAACGAGCAGGTGGGAAATCAAGCACTTGCTCGTCTTATTTTTAATTTAGGAGGGCTGCTCGCGGGCAGCCCGCTGGAAAGCATCAGAATCAGAGGCACCTGACCGTCCGTCAGGGTTAGGTATTGGAGAACGCCCATCAGCATTCGCAGTGAATCGCTGACGGTCCCTCTCCAGTCCCTGACCCACCCGGTCTGAGGTGCGGGAGGGATTTAATGTTTAAAGAACAAACCTTTAGAATGCAGCTTGATGGAAAGGAAGTCTCCATCTCCACCGGCAAGCTTGCCATGCAGGCTGGCGGTGCAGTTACCGTTCGACAGGGCGATACCGTCCTCATGGCCACCGCGACGATGAGTTCAGATACTCGTCCGGGGATCAATTTTTTCCCGTTGCGAGTGGACTACGAGGAGCGCCTGTATGCCGGTGGACGCATCCCGGGGTCGTTTTTCCGGCGTGAGGGTCGACCCAGCGAAGCAGCGACGCTCATCGCCCGCCTGGTAGATCGCTCCATCCGACCACTGTTCCCCAAAGATATGCGCAACGATGTCCAGGTGATAATCTATGCATTATCTTCGGACGCCGAAACACAGCTCGATCTTCTGGCAATCCTGGGTGCCTCTGCAGCCCTGACAATATCCGACGTTCCCTTCGATGGCCCCATCGGTGCGGTCCGAGTGGCGCATGCAGATGGTGATTTCGTCTTCAATCCGACCTATCAGGTAACCGAACGATCCGATCTAGACCTGCGGATCGCGGGCACCGACGATGCCATTTTAATGGTTGAAAGCGGGTCAGATGAAGTCAGTGAAGATGTGATTGTCAAAGCGATCGAAGAAGGGCATAAAATCATACGCCCGCTCGTCGACCTCCAGGAGCAGATGCGCAGTGCAGTGGGTAAGGAAAAGCGCGAATACGCCTCCGTCAAACTGGATGAGGACGTTCGCTCTCAAGCCGAAGCCTGGATCGGTGACAAGATCGACAAGATCGTCGAAGAACCCCTGGAGAAGATGGCCCAGGATGAAGCGATCAACAAACTACGTGCGGAACTGTTGGAATCCCTGGGTGGCGAGGATGGCCTTGACGAAAGCGCGCTGCGCGAATCATTTGAAGCCATCCATAAGGAATCGGTCCGAAAGCAGATCATCGAGCAGAAGAAACGACCTGACGGTCGCGGCCCGACGGACATCCGTGATATTTCGAGCGAAGTGGATATCAGTCCACGCGCCCACGGCTCAGGCCTCTTCACGCGTGGTCAAACACAGGTGCTCACATTGGCGACTTTAGGCACGCCGCGCGAACGCCAGGAGCTGGATGGCCTGTCACCGCGTGAAGAGAAACGCTACATGCACCATTACAACTTCCCACCATTCTCCACCGGCGAGGTCCGTCCGCTCTACGGGGCTTCACGGCGTGAGATAGGACACGGAGCGCTGGCGGAACGAGCGCTGGTACCGGTCCTGCCGCCTGAAGAGGAGTTTCCTTACACAATGCGGTTGGTGTCGGAGGTGCTCTCATCCAACGGTTCAACCTCGATGGCATCTGTGTGCGGATCCACACTCGCATTGATGGATACCGGCGTCCCGATCAGCTCACCGGTAGCCGGGATCGCGATGGGATTGGTCAAGCGCGGTGAGGACTACACCGTCCTTACCGATATTCAGGGCCTCGAAGATCATCTCGGCGATATGGATTTCAAGGTGGCAGGCACCCGCAACGGCGTGACCGCACTCCAGATGGATATCAAAATCAAGGGGATCACACCCGAGATCATGTCCATTGCGCTGGAACAAGCCAAGCAAGCCCGCCTGTATATCCTGGACCAAATGCAGACGACGATCGACAAGCCGCGCTCGGACCTGAAAGAGCATGCGCCGCGCATGACGGTTGTCAGGATAGACCCGGAGAAAATCGGCGCGGTGATTGGCCCCGGCGGCAAAGTGATCCGCAGCCTGCAGGAGGAGACCAACACCCGCATCGATATCCAGGATGACGGCACGGTGTTCATCGCTGCGACGAACAAAGAAGGTGCCGAGCAGGCCCGCCATATGGTGGAAAGCCTCACTGAGGAAGCCGTAGTGGGGCGGATCTACACCGGCAAGGTCGTCCGCACAACGGATTTTGGTGCCTTTGTAGAGATCCTGCCGGGAACGGATGGTCTGGTGCATATCTCCCAGCTTGACTCGGAACACGTCAAGACTGTCGAGGATGTGGCCAAGGTCGGTGATGAAATCACCGTCATGGTGACCAATATCGACTCGCAGGGCAAAGTGCGTCTCTCCCGCCAGGCTGTCCTGGAAGGCTGGTCGTTGGAGGAAGCACAGGAGCGTGACCGCAAGCCCAAGAGCCGAAGTGGTGGAAGGGGCAGGGGTAATCGGCGCAACTAACCGGGCTCCTTCAAGTTAGAACATGGAATGTCGATCGC
>JASFUN010000370.1:0-3100 GCA_050050255.1 Anaerolineales bacterium
GGTTATTCTAAATGAAAAGTGTTGTTTGTGTCAGGATTTTACGAAGCGGCTCAGGTCGGGGAAGATGAGCTTGCCCTTATCGCCACGTTGAAGCGCAGCGCGATTGGCAGCCTCAAAGTTACGATGCACTTCGCGTAATGCCCGCACTTGCCAGGCCGGTGGATCTTGAGAAAAAACGGCTAAATTGAGAGTGAACGCACCGGGGATCAGCAGAAGCGTCTCACCGCTGTCCGTTTTGGTAGCGAAGAGACGCCCGTCCGTGCTGCCATCATCTCGCCCGCCGAAGGTTTCGAGTAGACCCAGCGCTTCCTCCGCCCCGGCTGGCATGTCTCCATGCACGAAGATCCGCTCGCGCGTTTGGATGTCGTAAAGCCCGACGCTGTAGCAGCTAGCTTCGTTCAGCTGCAGGAGGAAGCGGGTCTTCCCCTCTTCGAGCACGACCTGCCAGCGATCACTGTCCGGGTATTTCTGCCGCAGACGGAGAGCGACCTCCCGTTGCTCCATATAGTGACGATAGATCGCACGGTATTGGGAAGCATTAATGCGGCCTTGCTGAAAGTCTTGTTCGAGGCGCGCTATTTTCTGGTCGAGCACCTCGAGCCGCTGCCTGAGCTCCGGGTCCTCAATCTCAGCTAGCTGTGAGATGTGGGCTCCAGGATCCTGGGCGATACCTGGCTGGGCAATCTGGGACGCCTGGGTGCTGACACGCGGTTTCGGCGGTGTGGCTTCCCGGGGTTCTTTCGGGCTGGCTTTTGTTTCTGTAACTTCGGGCTCTTCTACGTCTTCTAGGAAGGGAGAAGCCTGCAGCCCGCCAAGTTCATCGATCTTGCGTTCCTGCTCCCTCAAGAACTCGCGCACGGCGCGCAGCTGTCCGGCGCTGATAACGCCGTCACAGAACGCAATTGCGGAGGAGAGAAGCCTTTCCTGGGCTCGCTCCAACCGCTCCAGCGCTTCCAAATATTCCTTATCGACCTTGTCCCCGGCCGGCCTCGAGTTCGAGGGTCTGGGAGGCATTTCTACCTCCGTTTCACGCGTTCGAGTACCGGCGGTGGATCGCGATTCTCCCGCCATACGTCTGCATCATAGCATCTCCCATCCGTGCTGTAGAGAGGAAAGATGTACCACTTGGATTGAGCTGAACTGCAAGGTTTGACGTTCCTGATCATCTATCCATGGATAAGGTATACTTGCACCGTTCTGGCTGCAATCTCTATGCCAGCTTGATGACGATACGCTCTTGTAACTCGGGTCAGATCTTATGAAGAAAGCAATCAAGTTCTCCGCATTGCCTGTGCTGCTTTGCATTCTCTGGGCATGTGCTCCTGCAGGAGGCAACGGCGAGCCGACTCGCACGAGTGGGGAGGTCTTTGAAACGGCTCAGGCGCGCGCTGAGCTGACACGCCAGGCGACCTTCCAAACCCCTCCACCGACACCTATCACTCCCTCAGCAACCGCTCCCTTGGTTACGTTGACCCCGACGCCGACGTTGACACCGACGCCCAGTCAACCTACCGTTACGGCAGACTTCAATGCATTTGTGCGCTCCGGGCCGGATGAATCCTACGAAAACATAGATTTCTTGCTCGAGGGCCAGAGGGCAGTCGTCCTCGCCCGCTATGAGAACGAAGTCAACGGCACCTGGTACTACGTAGAACGCATCGAGCAGGGTAAGGATGGTTGGGTTTGGAGCGGTGCGGTAACGCTCTCGGGCGATTTGACCGGGGTGAACGTAGTGACCGAATTGCCCTGATCTTCGTGGTACTGTCTAAATAGAAAAAGAGCCGCAAATGATCTTGCGGCTCTTTTGTTTTCTATTGCCTGACCGAGGGTCAGTCGCCGAACTCTATTCCCTGTGCGAGAGGAAGTTCACTTGACCAGTTGATCGTATTGGTCTGGCGACGCATGTAAGCTTTCCAGGCGTCCGAACCTGATTCACGCCCGCCGCCGGTCTCCTTCTCACCTCCAAATGCGCCCCCGATCTCAGCGCCAGAAGTTCCGATATTGACATTGGCGATGCCGCAATCGGAGCCGCGTGATGAGAGGAACTTCTCCATCTTGCGCAAATTGTCGGTGAAGATTGCGCTGGAGAGCCCCTGAGGCACATCGTTGTGGATTTCAATCGCCTCTTCAATCTCGTCATATTCGAGCAGGTAGAGGATGGGTGCAAAGGTCTCTTGCTTTACGATCTCTGTCTGAGCGGGCATCTTGACGATCGTCGGTTCCACAAAATTTGGTCCCAGATCCGGGAGCATCTTCCCGCCGTAGACGATATCGCCACCGTCCTTCTGCGCCTGTTCAAGGGCTTCGAACATTTCTTCAACAGCGCTGCCCTCGACGAGCGGACCCATGAGAGTATCGTCGTCCAATGGGTCGCCGATGCGGACCTGTTTGTAGGCTTTGACCAAACGTTTGGTTAGCTGTTCGCTGATGGATTCATGCATGATGATGCGCCGCGTTGAGGTGCAGCGCTGGCCGGCCGTGCCCACGGCTCCGAAGAGTATCGCACGGGTGGCCATGTCCATGTTGGCATCATCCGCAACGATGATGGCGTTGTTGCCACCCAACTCGAGGATCGTCCGTCCGAATCGCCGGGCGACTGTTTCCGATACGTGGCGGCCGATCTTCGTGGATCCAGTGAACGAGATCAGCTTCACACGCTCGTCATTGAGCAGCAACTCTCCGACATCACGACCAGATCCGATGGCCAGGTTGAACACACCTTCCAACCCATGATCCGCCATGACGCGGTTGCAGATATGCTGGACGGCGATTGCGGTGAGCGGAGTTTGTGAGGAAGGCTTCCAGATCAGAGGGTCACCGCAGACTGCCGTAATCGATGCGTTCCAGGACCAGACCGCAACAGGGAAATTGAAAGCCGTGATCACGCCTACAACGCCAAGCGGATGCCACTGCTCGTACATCCGGTGTCCAGGGCGTTCTGAGTGCATGGTCAATCCGTAAAGCTGTCTCGAAAGCCCCACAGCGAAATCACAGATATCGATCATCTCCTGCACTTCGCCATGACCCTCGACCTTGATCTTACCCATTTCGAGCGTGACCAGGTCACCTAAGGGCTCTTTGTACTCACGTAAGGCGTCAC
>JASFUN010000371.1:0-3083 GCA_050050255.1 Anaerolineales bacterium
ACCGATCTCCTCTAGCACCTCGTTCATCAGGTGGATTTCACGCAGGAATGCTTCAGTACAGACTGTGCAGATGGCTACCAATTTCAAACGGCGCGAATCAATCCCGCGCTCCTTCATCATCTGGTAAGCACCATTCAACAACTGCGCAGTACGGTCAGCAGCGCCTTCGAAGGGACAATCCGTGCCGCTGTACATGACAATGACCGCATCGAGGCCCCGCTCGAAGGTGTCCAGGTAGAAATCTGGTGGGAACATCGCCGGCGATCGAACAGGCAGGATGAATGTGTTGGCTGCATAACCTCGGTGCGCTTGGCCGACCGAATCCGCGCCGGCGTAACCGCCGGACAACGAAGCAAGAATAAGGATTTTCGGTTTTCCCGATTCAGCCATAAGCGTATTCCTCACTTCAACCTTTTAATGAGGATGCGCTCATAACCTTCCGCGTCCAGGACACCCAGAAATTCGTGCCCCACCTTGTCCGCCCAGCGGGGGATGTCGTCCTTCGTCCGTGGGTCAGCCGACCAGATCTCCAACACTTCATCGACTTTCACCGCTCCAATGGCCTTCTTCGCCTCGAGCAGTGGCCCCGGGCAAGCGCTGCTGCGCGCGTCTACCACTTTTGCGACTTCCAGATTCTCAAGATTGGCTTCTGTCATTTTGGCCTCCTGGGGTCCGATGCGACGTTTCAGCATACCGATCCCCGTGTGTTGCTCAACGTAAGCTACAGGAGCTGTTGAGCGGTTTCTGTTTTCCGTTCAAAGTGTATGCGCGCAAGGCTGAAGATATTAGTGAATTTTGTAACAAATGGGTTTCAACTTTTCAATCAGGAGGTATAGAAAACATCTATTCGGTTGCGACACCTCTCAAAATACCCCTATTGAAAGACCCAGGTCTCATCGGCCTGCGTGGATTCGATCGCCCGGAATGAGTATGAATTGGGCTTGGAGCGCTTCGAATTAATCGAAAATATTTCGGGTCGTCTTTTCTGAATTGGCCGCCGCCGATATCTCGCAGGGGCAACAGCTTGAGGGAATATCGATGATGATGCGGCTTGCTAGTGTTCGGGGGAGTACAGGGAGATGCTATTCGGCTCAGCGCGCATGCTCATCGATGCGGGGATTTATAGGTCTGGCATGCTGAGCAGAGCGTCCCGGTTGAACACAATTCCCATGCTCAGCCTCATGAGAGCCAGCCAGGCAAAGTTAGTTGCGCACACTTCCTACATCCGGCGAGGTCGAGGGTGCTGCCGAGACAGGATGGTGCGGGTTGTGTAAGCATACCTTCAGTCGGCGAAGGCAGGAAGTGTGTGCGTCGGTCGGGTGACCGAGCTGAGTAATTTATGACCCTTCAGACAAACTTGGGCAAGCGGGCGTCTCCAGCAGATTGGAGCCCGCCCTACTCCAGGATGGTTGTTTTATCTGGTTTGTTGGGGACCATGCAGAGGAACTCGAAAGGCACGTCGCCTTCATTTTGATACCAGTGTGGAACTTCAGCCGGGATGAAGACGACATCACCCTTTTGGACCTCAAACACTTCACTGCCGATGCCTATCTTCGCTCCACCCGCAACGACGTATTGTTCATGCTCTACTTGATTGGTGTGATTGGGCATTCCGCCGCCAGGCTGGATCGTGAATTTACGCATGGCGAAATTGGGGCCCTCATCAGAGGCGATCAACACCTGCTTTGTGACCCCCTCCCCATTCTCGATTGTCGTCTTCTCAACATTTACGCTGGACTTGACTGACATCATCTTCTCTCCCACCACTGCTTTAAAGTGCAACCTTAGCGTACATATATTGTACCGATAGTCCCCTGACCTCTCCAGGATTTGAGAGAATCGGCGGCAATCGATGCAGGCCCGCAATCTTCCCGGATCGTCCAAACTCTTCCACCTGCAGGCGGCACTCAAACCACCCCTGTATCAACCCCCTCCGCCACCAGAGATTAACAGATGTTCGTGGGGTGAAAGGCGGACCGATTCTTGCGCCGCCAGGATGACCATCAGCACGAGTGCATCCGCAGCACTTTCGTTCCGGCAGAGGTGAGGCTGAGCGGATTGGAACAGCAAGCTGTCCCCGGCTCGCAGAGTTTGCCACTCATCCTCGACGAGATATTCGATCGTCCCTTGCAGGCAGAATACGAATTCCTCACCCGCATGTGATATCGGAGTCTCACCACTTATTGCACCGGGGGAAAGCGTCACCAGAAACGGCTCGAGCATCTGTCCGGGAAGGCCGCTTCCCAGGCTTTCAATAAGCACTCCCTCGCCACGTGTGCGCAACCTGCCACCTTTCCTGACAAGCACCTTCGACAACTTATCCTGTGAATCGAAGAAATCGACGATCGACACCTCCAAAGCGTCGGCGATGCGCCGCAGGGATGTGACCGTCGGTGAGCTTTCCCCACGCTCGATTCGGCTGATCGCATTCGCCGAAAGATCGCTCTTCTGGGCAAGCGCTCGCTGTGATATCCCCCTTTGCACCCGGATCTTCCGGATCCAATCGCCTACGCTGTATGATTGTCCATTTTGCATTTGTAAAACCTCCGTGGATTGCAGCGGGGTAGGTTCCTTTTCTCCGAACCGTACGATGTGTGGGAAAGCCAGCACGATTACCTAAATATAACACTTAACTTGGTAATTTGTCACTTTTTAGTTGACGATCCCTCATTTTCGCGCTACGATTTCTATGAGAGGAGCCCACCTTAGCGATGCACCCGAATGGGGATTTCCGAGCGACCGGCAGCTTCAAAGAGGATCCTGCATATGCCTCCCCTTCCAAATGAGGGTCAATCGCTGCGTTATGTATACGGACCGGTTCCTTCGCGAAGGTTAGGGCAATCCCTCGGCATCGACCCGATACCCTTAAAGACCTGCAACTGGAATTGTGTTTACTGCCAGCTCGGTCGTACGCGACCTGTCGTCAATGAGCGCAAGGAATACTTGCCAGTCGATGTGATCATGGCCCAGGTCGCTCAGGCTCTCGAGGAGCATGACTCAGCGGAGATTGACTGGATCACCTTCGTCGGCTCCGGAGAGCCCTTACTGCACACGGGAATTGGAGCGATGATACGTCATGTGAA
>JASFUN010000372.1:0-3076 GCA_050050255.1 Anaerolineales bacterium
CAGGCCCATACCTATCACCGCGAGCAATGGCACAGCGACGAAACGCCATAACGGGGTCAGGTTCATTACCTGCACGACCATTCCGGCACCCAGCACGGAAGAGAAGAAGATCAATGCGCCGTCGAATGCGGAACTGACGATCAGCGCGCCTACAACGCCGCCGATAAGGAAGAAAAATGTATTCAGCCCACCCAGCTGTGCGCCGAACAGCTCAAAGGCGACGATGAGCAGATAGCCGCCACCGAGGAATCCTCCGACGAAGATGGCTAATCTCTGGAGGAAGATAGCAATCAGGGCCCCAATAAAAGCCACGATGATAGCGATGATGCGGGTAGCTTGGACGCTCATCCCGCTGTAGGAAGGATCCAGGAGCGTCAACGTGACGAAAAACCCGATGCCTCCGACGAACAACCAGTAGAGCTTACGACCCTGGATCATGAGCATCGCGCCCAGGAAAAGCCTCAACTCTGCCATTGAAAAACCTCCTCCCCCATCTGGTGGTCGTGGTACACCATCTAGTATGCTTCCTCTAGCCACCCGGACGCAATTGCCAGGGAACTCAAGCCCAACAGACCCAACAGGGCTGCGATTAATTTCTTGTCGCGGAAATAAGAGAAGATCGCCAAAATCGAGAACAAAATAGCAGAAGCACTGTTCGCCTTCTTGACGATCCTCTCCGCCTCGTCCACAGGCTTCCCGGAATGCACAAGCGACCATTTCAGCAGCGGACCGCCGTCCAGGGGCGGAAGAGGTGCTAGTGAAGCTGTTGAGAGGAACAAATTGGTGTCGAACGCCAGCTGCATGAGGAAGTGGATTGGCGTTTCCTGATTAACACGGCTTTTCGCAAGAGCAAGTGGAAGCAGGGTCAGAAGGTTAAAAACTGGTCCGCCAGCGGCTCGCAGGATGTGTTCTCCAGGGGTGACGCGGGGGTCATCGGTGTCGAAGTAGATGAGAAGCGGCATACCAAGATTCACCCGAATAACATCAACCGGTCGGCCGATGCGACTTGCTACAAACGTGTGCGCCAGGTTGTGACACCACTCAGACCCCAGCAGAGCGAGCATACAGCCAACGCTCCAGGCCCATTTCTGCTGGCTGCCAAGCGTCTCGAATTCGCGATCGATCCTTCGATAAAGAACGGCGGTCGTGGCGAACTCAGTGAGTGGGAATGCGCTGATGTCTCGCCGGACGACCAGCGGTGTGTTGAAAACTCTGGAGAGCTCCCACGTCGCATCGGTCTCCGAAAGGAAATTGGGTTTTCTCATCCAGCTCTCTCCCGATTCACATCAGCCACCAGTAAACGACGCCGCCGACGGTCAGGAAGATCGCGATTCCTTGAACGGCTTGAAGCAGGATATACAGGCATCCCCATGTGCCAACCAGGTGGCGGTCTTCCAGCCAACTATGTTCAGGTGTCTTGCTGGCGTATTCGGTGCCCACGCGTTGAATGTACGAAAGGTGGGCCTGCCTGTCCGCGTACTTTCGGATGGGCTGGATCAAGAGCACGACAGCGAGAGAGATCAGGGTGATGAATGAAAAGTCGATATTCATGCGTTTAAGCGCCTCAACCTAAGGATATCCGGGCGGTAGTGGATGCCATTTTGGCATGGATTTGCGCGTGATCCCAATGGTACCGTGTTAAGGGGTGATTGGCATACATGCGCAGATGGAATAGAGTCTCGTATGAAACCAGGTTGCATTGGAGCTTGAAGGTCATGGAGGACAAAGATGTCGGCTATAGAAACTGTTGCGGATCTGATGGAAATTGCTGCCGTCACGGCACCGAAAACCAAGGGCGAAGATTTCGTGGTGGTGAAGGTGCTGCACGGGGCGGATATCGACGCGTTGAAAAATGGGATGATCGAGTACGGCAAAATGAAGGAGGGTCATTGGACCCGTGACGCCAACAATGTGGGCGCCTCCTCAGCAGTGGTCTTGATCGGGATCAAGGATGCCGATGTAGCGGACTTGAACTGTGCGGCTTGTGGGCAGGAGACTTGTCTGCTCATCAACACCACGGATGGTGAGTTCAAGGGACCTCAGTGCGCGCTGCGTGTGCTCGATATGGGCATCGCGCTCGGTTCAGCCGTCAAGACGGCCGGTATGCTCAACGTCGACAACCGCATCATGTACAGGGCGGGTGTCGTAGCCCGAAAACTGGGGCTCATTGATGCGGATTTCGTGATGGGAATCCCGTTATCCGTTTCCGGTAAAAGCATCTACTTTGATCGCTGAGGGTGGGCTCAAGCTGCGCTCATGCGTGAATCACAAATACTGCAGCACCGGTCGGAACTCCGACCCGCTTTTCATGCGCGCATACCACAGCGCCGGAAAGTAGAGCAGCGCCAGGCCGAGCAGCCAGAAAAAATACATGAGGGCATATGAACTGCCCGCGGGGGTGAATGCGCGTCCCAAGAGCGCATATAGAAACAGGTGAGCGATGTAGAGAAATAAAGGCACCCTTCCATATACGGCGAGCACATCGATGACACCTGCGAGCCTGGATCGTGCGCGATGCAAAATACCGAGCAGTGACAAGTTGATGCCCATCGTGACAAATGTGAACGACCAGCTCGGCGGGTATTTCACGACGTTCAGGAAATCGATCCAGGAGTCACCAGGCATCGGCCTTATGTTTCCGAATCCGTTCAGGGCGCGGATCGGGATGAACGCGATCAACAACGCCAACCCGCTGTACATAGCCCGCCGATAGGCATTGTCCGGCTCGTCTCGAAACCAATGGCCGAAAACCATACCCAATGTCACGAACTCCAACCAGGCGAGGACCGGGTAGTTGACCCAGAACGTCTGTGTGCCCCCGCTGAATCCCAGGACTAAGCCAAGCGGGGTTTCGTTGAAGGTCCCCCAGAGCGACGGATGCGGGTGTGTGATTTCGATGATGATCGACAGCAGCGCGGTGACCACGAGCAGCGGTGTGGCGGGCAGTCTCAGAAGCAAGGTTGCGATGATCATTGTGGCTCCCAGTGCCACCAACACCCCTTGGTACCAGACAGGAAATGGGATTGGGCTGATCTTCCAGATCGGGTTGACAATCGCGAACTGCAGCAAAATAAGG
>JASFUN010000373.1:0-3053 GCA_050050255.1 Anaerolineales bacterium
ACGGTTTATGAACTCGATTTGATCCGGCACCGCGATAAGGCGCGCTTCGATCTCGATCCCAGCGACATCCACAACCTTGCCGGTGGATCGCGTTGCAAGGTCAAAACGACAGAGAGCAGGGGCAAAATCCGGTGCGCCAGCGAAAAACCATGCGGTTCCCTCACTCCCTGACCTCATCGATGGGCTCTCGAAAGTTGTGTAGGGTGCAGTGATCGGGGTGACGGTCTTAAGGGTGACGTCAACCAAACCCAGCTTCGCTTGCCCTTCGACTTTGTAGCTTGCCAGAATCTCTTTATCGTTAAGGAAGGTGTATTTGGTTTGCCCGAAAAGCCACTGCGGGTAGCCGAACTCGGCTTCAATGGGACAAACATTCTCTATTGAGCCATCGGGGTTTTCTCGGTAGATATTCCACCAACCAGTTAGATCGGATATGAAATAGAGCCAGCCATCGGGGCTCCATTCAGGTTGGAAGATTGAAACATCCTCTCCACCAGCGACTTTCTTGCTCATCCTGACTTTCAATTTCTCGAGATCGATTGTGGCAGTCCAAACCTCTGTGCTGTCCCAGGGCATATCCGGGTGATCCCAGCAGAGCCACGAAATGGAAGTACCATCAGGGCTGAAGCGTGGGTTGCTGAAAAAATCATGCCCGGAAACCAGCAACCTGGGGGTCGATGAACCATCGGAGGCAATGAGCACGATCTCATTTTGAACGTTCAACCGGTCTTCGTGGCGCTCCCGAACCCACAGCATCCACTTACCGTCTGGAGAAAACGCCCCATCTGCGTACCTGTGCGACTGTTCGACCGCAGGGGCAGGCGTGATCGGGTGGGGGGTTCTCTCCGGATCCTGGCGGTATAGGCGTTGATCTTGGTCATTAACAAAGATGATCGTGCCTGCACGGATACAGTAGGCTCCACCGCCGTATTCGTGGACCCGGGAGCGCACATTGAATGCTGAAGGTGTAACGACTTGTTTGCTTCCGTCCGTTTGAAGGCGGACGATCACATAGCGACCGCCTTGTTCTGGGCGTTGCTCGATCCAGTAGACGGAATCCCCATCAACATGGATCTCCCTGGGCAGCGAACTACTGCCTGTTCCTGATTTCGCTACCAACTCGGCGCTAATGGGAGACTCCCAGCTTCCATATGGTGCTGTGCTTTTCGTCATGCGGTCCACCCGCTTGTACCCGTTAATGGTTGAACGATGTGAATCATTGGAGCGTGCACTTGAGGCTGACGCTCAAGGGCAGGCATTCTGGAGATGCTGCTCGTAGGTGCGCGCAAAGGCATGCCTGCCCGAGCCATCGCATAAAGCCCTGAAGTAGAGCTCATCACTCTCCATCGGTTCTGCCACCGCCTGCAGAGCAGATAACCCGGGATTGGCGATCGGTCCGGGAGGGATACCGGTATAAAGGTAGGTGTTGTAGGGGCTATCGACCTGTAGATCTTGTTGGGTCAGATCGGCTTTCCACCAACTTCCGGATGCCTGCAAGCCGAGCGCATATTGCACGCTGGGATCAGCCTCAAGTTTCATGTCGCGTTCTAGACGATTCAGGAACACTGCCGCGATTCGAGAGCGTTCTTCCGGGATCACCGCTTCGCGCTCAACGATGGAGGCCAGGGTAACAGCCTCGTGGATAGAAAGCCCTTGTTCCTCAAAGCCTTCAAGTAGATCAGGGCTCACGCGCAATGTGAAAGTATCGAGCATCATGCTGGCGAGTCCGATGCTGTCTGTCCCGGAATCGATCCGGTATGTATCCGGGAAAAGATAACCTTCTAGCGAAGCTCCGCCCGGGAGGTATGCTTCCACTACGGTTCCTGGAATTCTTGAGGAAGTAACTTCGAGAAAATCCTGTCCGGAGAATGAAAAATCGAAGGTGTCGATGAGCGCTGCGATTTGCTCACGTCGCCAGCCTTCCGGGATGGTCAATGTGCTTGCAAAAGGCTGTGCAGATTGCAGCGCTTCCGCAATCTGTCGGATAGACATGCCTCCATGCAGGAAGTATTCACCAACTTCGATGCCGCGATCCAATCCACGATAACGCATGTACGCACGTAAGAGTATGCCGTCGTTAATGAAGCCACTTGAGACGAGCTTCTGGATCACATCGTCTGCACTCTCTCCCTCTGCGACCTCAATCGCGATCATCGCTTCAGGTTGACTGACGACCTCATCAAGTTCGTTATGCCGGATGAATAGGAGTGCACCGAGCATGATTTCCTGAACCGGATTCAGATCCGGTGCCGGCTCTCCAACGCGGTCGGAAGCGACCGGGATCCCGAAGACGAATGTGCCGGCTACCCAGACCCCTACACATATCAGACCAGCGAGCATAACTGCGATCATCACTGGCAGGCAGGATCTACGCAGATTGGACATCAAGGTAATCCTGGAGGGTGAAAGCAGCCGCACGGGCGTCGAGCAGATCATCGGATGGATCTGAAGATAAGGCGGCTTTGGTCGAGCCGCTCTCATCCCAGGCGAGCACGCGCAGGTCCGTTTTCGTTTGGATTTCCTCGACCAGGCGCATAGATTTCCGGGCTTGAGGGCCGACTTCGCCCTGCAGGTCGAGCGGTAATCCAACAAGTATCAACTTGGCTTCATTCTCGTTCGCCAGGTTGACGATCGTTTGGGCGTCTTCAGACCGGGAGACATGCTCGATTACGAGCAGCGGTCGTGCGACCACACCCAGTGGGTCGCTGATCGCGATGCCAATTCGAGCCTCGCCAGGGTCGACAGCGAGCACGCGCACTACGAATTCGCCTCCCACTGGTAGCGGAAATCTATCTGGGATGGGAAGAAGGGAAGCAGCGGGTACCAACCAGGTCTCAATTCAATCGTGAAGTGATCACGTGGATATTCGGCTGTGAGATTATCCATTGCCGGGGCCGGACGCATGCCTTTGATCTCTTCTGCCAGTTCGGAGCTGCGGACCGGCTTATAGGCTTCGTAGGACGCTCTGATTTCCAGATTGGTCCCCTGATCGGGATCATCGTCGTAGCTCATTGATTCAATCTGGAGGCTGCCGGGCACGATGCGGACATCCACAT
>JASFUN010000374.1:0-3038 GCA_050050255.1 Anaerolineales bacterium
TATCGAGGGTCATCAGCAAGGTGCAGACTCTTTGAGTATGAGCATCCTGACGCCTGACCAGCGAGAAGCGCTGGTGCAACGATTCGATCAAGCGCTGCAGTTTGGATCACCGCTGGCGCGGTTTACAACCGCGCGGGTAGGTGGTCCTGCCGAAGCCTTGATCACCGTACGCTCTGGAGAAGAGCTTGCACAGGCGGCCAGGACGCTTTGGGAATTAGAGCTTGAATTTCGTGTTCTCGGCGGAGGCTCTAATGTGCTGGTTTCGGATGAAGGGGTGGAAGGTGTGATCATCCTGAACCGTGCGCGCGAACTACGTTTCATGGAGCAGGGCCAGGATCTACTTGCGCAGGCTGAGTCGGGTGCGGTCCTCGGGACGGTGTCCCGCCTGGCAGCCGAGCGCGGTTGGAGCGGTTTGGAGTGGGCTGCGACCGTCCCTGGGACCGTCGGTGGTGCGGTTGTCGGGAACGCTGGCGCCCATGGCGGCGACATATCTGACTCAATCAAGGTGGCCGAAATCTTGCAACATAACGGACAAGTGGAGTCGTGGTCTGAGACACGGCTAGATTTTGGGTATCGTACGAGCGCACTGAAGGCAAGTGGGCAAAATTACGTCGTGCTATCGGCGGCGTTCGCATTGGAGCGGTCCACGCCCGATGCTTGCAAGCAGAAAATTCACGCTTTTTCTGAGCAGCGTGAACGGACGCAGCCGACCGGCGCCAGCCTGGGATCGATGTTCAAGAACCCCGTGGACGATTACGCCGGGCGACTGATCGAAGCCGCCGGCCTTAAAGGCAAGCAGGTCGGTGGGGTGAGGATCAGTGAGAAGCATGCCAACTTCTTCGTCAATCAGGGTGGTGGAAGTGCGACGGATGTGTACAAGTTGATCAGCATGGCTCAAGCAGCAGTCAAGCAGCAGTTTGGCGTAGAGCTTGAGCTGGAAATTGAACTGCTCGGGGATTGGGAGATCGAATTGGATCAAGCGAAAGCATGGGACGGGGCAGGCGAGTGACCGGGAAAATGAAAGTTGCACTATTTTTCGGTGGCCGTTCTGGCGAACACGAGGTTTCGCTGATGTCGGCGCGCTCCGTGCTCAACGAGCTCGATCAGGACAAATACGAAGTGATCCAGATCGGGATCACGAAAGCCGGACGCTGGCTGCACGGACCCAATACGCTTGAGTCCTTCGAGGCAGGAGAACTGAAAGACTTGAACGAAGTAACCCTGCTGCCTGACCCTGTACGCACTGGTCTTTATGAGCTGTCGGATGACGGCATTCTTGACCGCTTGTCTGATGTGGAAGTGGCATTCCCCATCCTGCACGGCACATTTGGTGAGGATGGGACGCTTCAGGGATTGTTTGAGCTGACCGAGCTTCCCTATGTCGGTGCGGGTGTGCTGGCATCGAGCGTCGCGATGGACAAGGGCTTATTCAAGGATGTCATGCGTGGCAATGAAATCCCTGTGGTGGATTGGGTTGTGCTCGATTCCACCGAATTCGAACAGGGCCTTGATAGTGCCCTGGAACAATCGGAGCGGGTGGGCCCGTATCCGCTCTTTACCAAGCCGGCCAATATGGGATCTTCGGTGGGGATCATGCGCTGCGATTCAAGGTCAGACCTCGTTGAAGGTCTTCAGGAAGCTGCGCAATATGACCGGCGCGTGCTGGTAGAACGAGGAATTAACGCTCGAGAGATAGAGGTCAGCGTGCTCGGTAATGAGGACCCAGAAGCCTCGGTTCCCGGGGAGGTCCTACCCAGCGATCGTTTCTATTCGTACGAGGCTAAATACATCGATGACGCTTCCGAACTCATCATCCCTGCAAAGTTGGACCAGGTGATGATCGATAATGTCCAGAGCATGGCGGTCTCTGCGTATAAAGCCATCGATGGCGCCGGGATGGCCAGGGTTGACTTTTTGCTGGATCGGGACAGCGGTGAGTTGTACATGAACGAGATTAACACGATCCCGGGGTTCACGAAGATCAGCATGTATCCAAAACTCTGGGAGGCCAGCGGGATCAAGTATTCGAGCTTATTGGATCGACTGATCGACCTTGCTATGGGACGGGCAGCTCAGAAGTCCCGGTTGGTGCGTAGTTACGGTGGTGAGCGATGACCGTCAGTGAAAACACACTCGGGGTTTCACAAAGCCATGCCGAGCGCGTGCGTGCCCGCAGGTTGCACCGAACCCGGCAGGTGGAACGACCCAAGCGCATCAAGCCGGAGAGGTCCAGGTCCAGGAAGCAGGGCCGACCAAGGCGTCGCTACGACGTCGCTCTGGGGGCGGAACGAGGCGCGGAGATCCAGGTCCGCGTCATCCCTTCGGGTTTTTTAGGCGCACGTGTGTTCTCGATGGGCTTGATCGTTTTCGCGATTTTAAGCTTATTGCAGTTCACGCGGGCAGAACGTTTCAAGGTGACCCTCCCAGAGGTGGAAGGTGCACAAATGCTCAGCACAGCACAGGTCCGATCGCTTGCATCTATTGAAGGTCAATCGGTGTTTTTCCTGGACCCGATGCAGATCGAATCCAGGCTGGAGGAGGCGGCAGAGGTGAAAAATTCAAAGGTTAGATTTCAGTGGCCCAACGTGGTGTCGATCGAGCTTGAAGAGAGAACACCGGTTGCAGCCTGGAATGATGGAGGTCGCATTTGGTGGCTCTCTGATGATGGCATCGCATACATTCAGCACGGGGAACGAAATGATTTGATCCAGATTTCGAGTGACGCCGGGACGCTCAATCTCTCTTCTGATGAGCTTGCACCTGCGATCGACCCGACCGTCCTCGAAGGCGTTACCGAACTCCAGGCGCAGCTGCCAGCGGTGAACAACTGGAATTATGACGACGATCACGGATTGGGGTTCGTGGACGCAAGCGGCAGGCAAGTCTACCTGGGCAATGGGAGCATGGCCTCGCAAAAGGCGAAGGCCTATCTGGCAATTGCAGACAAACTCGATTCCGAGCAGATACAGGCGACGGTGATCAGCGTGACCGATCATAACGCGCCCTATTACAGCGTGGAGTAACAGACATCGTGGCGA
>JASFUN010000375.1:0-3038 GCA_050050255.1 Anaerolineales bacterium
GTGAGGTACAAACTTGTGCGGACGATGAGATCCCCGCTTTGATCAAATGCGCGCATCTGCTCTACGAATTCTTGAGGCGAGAACATGTTCGCCAGTGTTGTGATACCGTTACTCAGCGCCAGGTCTTGTGCACCGACGAGGTCCGTATCCATGTAGCCGGCATCATTAAACAGGTGCGTATGAGGATCGATAAAACCAGGCAACAAAGTGGATCCCTCCAGGTCCACCAACACGGTCGAAGCATCTGCCATCGGGAGAATATCGGCTTCCGATCCCAGAGCAGCGACCTTCTCTCCCGCCACCGCAAGCGCCTCTACCCTCTCTGGAGCATCTCTCATCGTCAGAATTACGCCATTAAAAAAGATCAGATCGGCCACGGAGCCTGTGGATCGCTCCTCAGTGGACTCCGCAGTAGGTTGAGCGCTGGCTTCCGGCTGATTCGAAGGAGCGCTGGTCGGTACGATCGGCGAGGCCTCTTTTACGCTGCAGGCCGACAAGATCATCATTACCATCCCGGCTTTTCCCACAATCATCGCCAGCTTCATTCTCACTGTATGCTCCAATCCACTCGTTTCTCGAGACATAGAAGCCTGGCAACACTTTACTGCAACCTGTGGCCAGGAGAAGTATTGAGACTTCAATTATCCGAATTTTAGACTGATTCGCAATTGAGTGAAACTGCAACTTAACCCGATGCCAATCGATGAATAGTTCCTGGATCGACTATCTAGCATTTACCAACACGGGACTGATTCATTTTTCATTCCTTAATCAGCACAATATAAAAAAAGAGCGCCGAGCGGTTCAGCTCAGCGCAATCCTTCAAGAAGATAGTTACCTCAAGCCCTATTTTTTGTCGTTATTTGCCCAGGGCGGCGGCCCGGTCCCCTTTTCATCTTTAGGTTTTGGACCCCGGTTCTCTCCGGAATTCCCTGGCAGCCCTTCATCATCGTTTTTGTTCTGGTCGAGCTTATTCTGACCTGGCGCGTTGTCGCTGGGATGTCCGTCGCCATGTACGCGTTCAAGCACTTCCTGGCTGTGTGATGACTTTTCCAACGCCTTCTGCAAGGCTTCCCGGGCTGGCTCCGGCGCATCTTCTATCAAACCCTGGAGGACCTGGACGTGGTTGCTCAGGCGCGTTTGGAGGTGTTCCAAAGAACCAGGAGGCTCATCTCCGTTGACATCATTCAGAGCCGCTAAGTCGGTTAATGCATCTTCCAAACCCTGTAATGCAGTCGGTATCTCTTCGAGACGATTTTGATTGACCAGGGCTTCGGCTTCGTTCAGCCGTTCCTCGGCAAACCCGGCAAGCAAGCGCTCGTCGCCCTTATCTGTCATGGAGAGGGTGAGTGCAAACTGCTCACGTGCTAATTTGACGCCGTAGAGCGCATCCCCGGGGAGCGAGGCTGCTGAGGCATTAACGACTCCAATACCGCTTGCCAGAAGCGCAAACACCAAGGCGATAGTAGCCAGAGCATACGCCGACCGCAGATGCCACCTTCGTCGCATCGGGCGTTTACCAATCGAGCGAGGACGTGGCGCAGCCGCGTGATGCTTCATCCTGTTCTGGATACGGATCCTGGAATTCTTTGCGAATTCATCGGAAGGAGACTTCGGTGACAAGTAGCGTTGAGCTTCGATCCCTATCCGCAAGATCGGATCCAAAACTTCCCGATACTCAGGATAGGCGTCCAGGCACCGCTCAACCGACCATCCGTCGGATTGAATTTTGGTGAAGCATTCGTCAACAAGCCGATCTAATTCACGATTCATATTTTTCTTCGACGTGCTTTTTCAGCGCCTTCATCGCCCTATGAAGCAGTACCCTCACTGCTCCGTCACTTCGATCCATCCAATCTGCGGTTTCCGCTGTTGGCAGCTGCATCAATACCCTTAGCCTGATAACCTCCTGGTACTCTTCTGGTAATTCCATCAAGGCTTCAGCTATAACTTCAATCCGTTCCTGTTGGATCGCTGACTGTTCGGAGTCGGATGCCTTCGATCCCTTGTGTTCAATTTTCTTCAGCGGTACGAGATCCTCAGATTGACGGTAATGATCTACCAGCAGATTTCTGGCAACCTGGTAAAGATAAGCCGAAAATGGATGACCACGATCCTCATAAGTCGCAAGCGATTCAAAAGATCGCAGGAACACCATCTCTGTAATGTCTTCGGCAACATGCTCCTGGTCCACTCGTGATAGAACATACCGGAAGATACGATCCAGGTAGCGTTCGTATAATTGACCGAAGGCATTGACCTCACCACTTTGTGCAAGCGTGATGAGCTCCGCGTCAGTCGTGAGAACTTCCGTAGCTTCATTCATGATAACGAGAAATCATAGAGAATGTTACAAGCAATATGACATACGAAGAAAGGCCCCAATCGTCCTATTGAGGCCTACATCGAAATTGCTATAAGGGGTTTCGGAAATTTCATTCCTTGAAGCAACCCTGTTTTGACCAGGGCTAACGGGAATAGGTCCCCATTAGTTCCGCTTGCGTTAGGACATGCCCTGTAATCGCACTCCGCAGTGTTTCACTGGTCACATCGCCTTCCAAATCAAACTGGGTATCTAACGCGTAGAGAACGAAAAAATACCTGTGTTCGCCGCTTGGTGGGCATGGTCCTCCATAGGAAGCCTCACCCCAGCTGTTTAATCCCGTCTGGGTCCCGCCGGGTAAATCGGAAGCATCCATCACGTCCGCATCGATCGCTCTTGCTTCAGCCGGTATATTGTACAGCACCCAATGAACCCAGGTGCCGGCAGGGGCATCCGGATCATCCATGATGAGCACATATGTTTGTGTCCCCGGCGGGGCTTGCTCCCACTGTAGCTCTGGGGAGATGTCCGCTCCATCGCATGTGAATTTCGATGGAATAGGACCACCATTCTCAAATGCCTCACTCATTAGTGTAAGACTTGAGGCGCTGTCAGCGCTCGATGGCTCCAATGCCTCGGCCTCTGGATCGGTCCGAGCTGACACCGGCGTACTTGCTGGGTCATGTGCAGCACATCCAGCGATCATAACTGCCAG
>JASFUN010000376.1:0-3037 GCA_050050255.1 Anaerolineales bacterium
ATGTGAGCACAGCGAATCGGGGAGCCTCGCTTTCGCAATGCTCCCTCAATTTGCATCAAGCAGCTGACATCACAAGCTACGACGCCCTCAACATCCGCTTGCTCAATAGCTTCAATTTTCCGTTTGACCATCTCGCTTGAGATGGGAGCGTGATCGACGGCAAAGACTCCTCCAAAACCGCAGCAGTCCTCGGGCAGGGGAATTATCTTGATCGCCTGTATTGATTGCAGCAGTTCTAAGGGTTGTCTCCTGATCCCCAGCATGCGGAGCAGATGGCAGGATGGATGGTAGGCCAGGCGTGTGTATGGGTAGGTCGATTCAGGGATGCTGCCGTGCATGCAAAGGAATTCGCTGAACTCATGAGTGCGCCTGGCTAGCTCTCTGGCGCGCTGGCCCCAGATCGCATCATCCTGGAATAACTCTGGGTAGCCATGACGCAGCATGGCGGCACAGGAACCTGAGGGCACTACGAGGGGCACGGGTTTATTTCCCAATACGGAAATGGTGTGTTTTGCGATGGGACGGGCGTCATCCCAGTAGCCCGCGTTGAAGGCAGGCTGTCCGCAGCATGTCTGATCTGCAGGGAAGCTGATCCTATGACCGAGCGCTTCCAACGTCTCGACAACCGCCATACCCACTTCGGGGAAGAGCGCATCGTTGAGACATGTGATCAACAATTGAACTTCCACTACTGGTACCACTCCGTTGATGTCAGATGATCGTGTTCGTCAGCCATTTCTAGTCTCTGTCCGGCTTTTTTTCAAGTCGATTGCTCCAGTCACCCGAGAGGAACTGCGCGATTTATCCATTTTGCAGGACTGCCGCATTGTGCCTGGCCCCAGCTCTGGGCTGCATCCATCGGCTTCAGGGCTTGGAGGCGGGTCGGTAGCAGATTTAGTTTCGTGTGGGTAAACTAACCCAACGTTTAACATGATGTTTCCAGAACTTTCATATTGATGAGCTATCATTAGCCATGAAAGGCAGCATGATCTGTGGCAATGATTTTTTCTATCCTGCGTAGCTTGAGCACAATGGAGGCATAAACGTATGCGTATCGAATATCCGGAGTTGGATCCATCCTCACGGCTTCTCCTCGGGCCAGGCCCAAGCATGGTCCATCCACGCGTGCTGCGGGCGATGTCCACGCCCTTGCTGGGGCATCTTGATCCTGAATTCATTGAGTTGATGGGCGAGATACAGAGCATGCTGCAATTTGTATTTGAAGCTCCAGATGCGCTCACGATCCCGGTATCGGGGACGGGCAGCGCCGGCATGGAAGCCGCACTATGCAACTTTATCGAAGAGGGCGACGAGGTGCTGGTCTGCGTGAACGGATACTTCGGCGAACGGATCGTCGAGATGGCCGGGCGCTACCGGGCAAACGTCAGGCGCATCGATGTGCCCTGGGGCGAGATATTCAGCGCAGATCAGGTCCGTGAAGAGCTTGGAAAAAAGCCCGCAAAGATCGTCGCGATTGTCCATGCTGAGACCTCGACGGGTGCTCTGCAGCCCCTGGAGGAAATCAGCAAGGTGGTGCATGAACATGGAGGCTTGTTGCTCGTCGATACGGTGACATCCCTAGGCGGTCTTCCGGTTCAGATGAAACAGCGTGATATCGACATCGCTTACAGCGGCTCCCAGAAGTGCCTCAGTGCGCCACCAGGTTTGGCCCCGCTTGCCATTCGACCGCGAGCCCTGGAAGCTTTGCACAGTCGAAAGACCCCCGTGGCAAACTGGTACCTGGATATGACCCTGCTGACGAAGTACTGGGGACCAGAAAGGACCTACCACCACACGGCGCCGATCAGCATGAACTACGCACTGCGGGAAGCGCTGCGGCTGGTGGTTGAAGAGGGTCTGGAGCCCCGTTTCCAGCGCCACCAACGAAATGCGGAAATGCTCTGGGAGGGGCTCACGGACCTGGATATTGTGCCCTATATCCCGCTGAGCCATCGTTTGCCCACGTTAACCACCGTGGCCGTGCCGGAGGGGGTCAAGGAAGCAGAGGTGCGAGCCAATCTACTTAATGAGTACAACATCGAAATCGCAGGCGGGTTGGGGGCCGGGAAGGGTAAACTCTGGCGAATTGGCCTGATGGGATATTCCAGCCAACCCGAGAATGTGGTCACATTGCTCGGAGCGCTGGAGCGCATCCTCCACGCGTAGTTTGAACATGGGCGTATTTTCGATGTTCGCGTCGAGTTAGGATCATCGCCCTGGACACGCCGGGGAAGGTATGAAGAATAAACTCCAGGATCTGGAAACGTACCAGGCAAGTCATGAACTTGTAAATGATCTAGATGCCGCCATCGGGGATGTGCGTTTCGACCGCATGACGCGGCTGCTTTACAGCACGGATGCGAGCATCTATCAAATGATCCCGGTGGGCGTTGCGCTGCCCCGGGATAAGGACGAGGTTTCGGCTGCCCTCGAGATCGCTCGGCAGCATGACGTCCCCGTGCTTCCCCGGGGAGGGGGCAGCAGCCTGGCCGGCCAGGCTGTGGGACACGCGCTGATCCTTGATTTTTCCCGCTATATGGACCAGGTACTGGAGATCGACGGTGAGAATCAACGTGTGCGCACGCAACCGGGCATCACGCTCGGGGCTCTAAACAGAAGACTCAAGCCCTACGGCTTGATGTATGGACCCGACCCGGCCAGCGGTGATCGCGCCACGATGGGCGGTATCCTGGGCAATAACTCCACCGGGGCACATTCCATCGTCTATGGGATGACCGATAAGCACGTCCTCTCAACGCAGGTCGTGCTCGATGATGCCAGTTATTTCATCTTCGGCGAGGAAGCGGGAAGCTCATGGCAGGAACTCGGGCGCCGACAAGGCAGGGAAGGTCAGATATACCGCTCACTGTCGAAGATCCTCGACCGATATTCCGGTCAGATTGAAACCCGCTATCCAAAGACGTTCCGGCATGTCGCCGGATACAACCTGCAGCTGCTTCAGCGGGGCGCAGCTCCAAACCTCGCCCGGCTGATGGTCGGGTCTGAAGGGACGCTTGGAATCATCACCGAAGCGACG
>JASFUN010000377.1:0-3025 GCA_050050255.1 Anaerolineales bacterium
ATCCCTTAATCGGATCCACCAGCGCTCAAGCACGTGCTTGAGCTTGCCCTGGACGAACGGCGCCAGCGGGCCAAACTTGGAGGCGACCCGTTCGATCAACACGTTCACGCGCCCTTCAAAGACGTCCTGCACGCGCTGCTTGATCTCGTTGACCGCGTACTGGGCCAGCAAGCGCCCGCCTTCAACCACGATCGTGCGCGTTGTGCGGCCGATGAAGCGCGCCACGCGCGCCAGCCCGCGACCGATGCGCCGGAATAGTCCCCAGCGCCGCCGACGCCGACGCGCTCGCAGTCGCTGTTTCTGCCGGAGCAGATCGTCAATTTTCTCCTGGTGCTGCGTCTCCAGCTGTCGGGCCATCTGCTCGGCACGCTCGGGGTACTGCTCATAGATTTTTGCCAGATTCGATTCGTACAGATCCGAATAGAGGTCGATCAAGGTGTCAACCTCGCGCGTCGAGGTGACCCGCACCTGCGGGTTGAGTAACAGCATCCGCCCGCCGCCATGAAAACCCAATGAGCCAGCTTCTCCGCCCTCCAGCAGAACGGTGTAGCTGCTGATCATCAGCAGTATGGCGTCGTCTTGATCGTGCTGCTGGCCTGCGCCCACACCACAAGCGGGCAGCAGTCCGGCGAAGCATATGATCAGGAGCAGAAAAGATTGCCAGACCGAGCGCATCTTCATCTCTCAGGCATCCCTTAAGGCTCGGTGACATAGGGTGGTGGAAATTCAGCAGGTAGGTTCTGGCCCTCGCATAACAGCAGGATCTCCGTCTGTGGTTCAGTGCCCTCCAATATCTGGGCTCCAGCATACATTTCCAGCAGACCGCCCGGCAGGACGCGGCCGGGTTGCTCTTCTGTACCGGGCACGAATTGGTCGGTAGAGCCCTCAAATGGCGTGATCACCTGGATCGACTTTTCCTGGTCGATCCAATAGAAATAGCCTGGTTCGAGGGGATCCGGCGGGTTGTACCAGCAGCGCAGTTCCACGTAAGCCTGTGCCTCAACAGCCAGGTTGCCGCCAAAATCCCAGCCCAGGGTGTCTGGGCGCGGGCTCACCCAGCCGTCTTCAATTTCGGCGGTCACAGATCCACTCACGCGCTCATACGCTAGATCAGATTCACCGGAACCAATCATTCCCCCGGTCAGCTCCCCCGAATCCAGAAGGAAAGTGAGTGGAATGGAGGCATCCTCATCGAGGTAAATATCGATGTGAAAGGTCGAATCCAGCGCCGGGCGGCAGTCGCGAATATCATTTTTCGGGAGCTCATCCCAGAAATCGCGCCACTCAAAATTAGCCGTGCAATCATCACCATTGGTGACCAGCTCGAGATCCCAATTCCCGTAGCCTATCTCGGTTGTCACGCCCTGATCGGGCTCTTCCTCCGCCTGGTTATCCGTTGTCCGTTGATCTTCACCTTTGTCTTCCGGAGAAAGGCCGGCGCGCTCTAAAAGCACGACAGGCACGCCCCGTCGGGCAAGCTGAGAACCAAGAGCGCCTTTTAGACGCTTGCGAACCAATTTACGCACGCCACTCCAGAAAACGCGTGCCGTGAGCGGCTGTCCGGTCAACACCATTTCCTTGATGACCTGTGGCGCGACCTCTTCGACCAGGTATTCCGCCGCCCAGCCAACCGCCCGGCCTACGCGCCGTATGAAGCGGCCGATGCCGCGACCGACTCGCCGGAAGAAGCGCGCCAACCCTCTGCCGCGCCGCCTGCGGCGCTGCTGCAATTTCGCAGACCGCTTCTGCAGCGCCGATATTTTTCCCTGCAGTTGATCGACCAGCCGGTCAACGTTGCGGTCGTTTAAATTGTCTTGCTGGCGCATCGTGTTGAGATAGTCCGAGTATAAGTTGACGAGGATGTCCAATTCCGTGTTCGTTCCAGGTGCCGCTGCCCGCTGGGGTGCGGACAACTTTACCCCAAGCGGAGAGAGCACCGAATAACTATCCAGTCCATCGTCGCCGCTCAAACGCGTGTGTGCAGCAATGGATAGCAGCAGCGCCTCATCTTGTTCATGCATCAGAGTAGAAGTCGGTCCACAGGCTGGCACGAGGCCACCCACGAAAATCACGAACAGGAAAAACGACTTGATCTGCACGATTAACTTATTGCAGTTTTTCATAACCCTTTCTCATTTAACTGGCGTCAGGCTAATTTCCAGGGAACAAACGCTGTATCTGCCGACGTTTGGAACACAGTTAAGCCGACCGTCGTAGACCTTCATTGCCCAGGGATCTGGATACGTGCAGCCTTCGGGCCCAAAATCACAACCATGGCTCCAGCAAGGACCGGCGCTTCCAGGTTGGGAGAGGCTCAAAGTTCTTGTCGCGTTCCCCTCCATCAAGCATGTCGAAGTTGAGAACGTTCCTGAAAATTCCAGGTTTACAGTCGTGGTACATGGATCAGTTTCAGCATTGAACACCCGGACACTCTCATGTGTGCCGGTCACCGGACCGCCACGGCCATCGAAGGTCATCTCGAAATCGAATGACTCCCAGATGTGCCGCGTCGGCGTTGTTACGTTCTCTTTGCCCAGGGTAATTGGCCCCGGTGGTATCGACCACAAAGAATCGTAAATCTGCTTACAGGCCTCATGTGCTGCATCTTCACAGAGACCAGCCGCCGCTTGCTGTTCAAGACAGGAACGGTAGGGATTCGTGTTTGAACAGTGTTTAAAATCCTCTTTAAGGCGGGTGACCACCACGTTCTCCCAATACGCATCGATCCAGGCCCCATCCGTGCCGCAGCCATCACGTCTCTCGACTCGCCCTTCCTCGGCCGAGTTGCACTGATCCTGGATGGCCTTCAATTCCGCCTCTGTGAGCATTGCATCTTTGACGCCTTGCGTCAGGATGGCGATCGAGTCATTTGTTTGTTTGGCAGCAGCCTGTTGTCGAGCCTGATTGCGAAGCACAGCATAACCAAGTTCGTTGGTCAGCTTTTTCCTGAGCACATGGCGGCCAAAATGGCGTAATGCCTGACCTTTCCACGCAACCCCCCCTGTAAGCGCTGCTTTTGCCACTT
>JASFUN010000378.1:0-3016 GCA_050050255.1 Anaerolineales bacterium
TGGCCGATGAGGCGCACGTCCGCAGCATAAAGCAGCGGCAGCGTGCCCCAGACGCCGATGATCAGCAGCCAGTTTGGTCGCAGGGGTGCGGTCGCGGCCCAATAGGTCAGCACGAGCATGACCGTGAAAAAGAGCACCTGCAGGATCAGGCGAGGTGGGTTGGGATAGCGGGAACCGGTCAGCACGGCGATCAGGAAGAAGGTGGCCAATCCAAGCGCCGGCACGATCTGCGTCCGCAGGAATTCAAGCCCGTATGGGGTAAGCGGTCGCACGCCCTCCTGGAAAGCCTGGATCAGGCTCATGAGCAGCATAAGGCACCAGAAGGTCAGCCCCGCAACAAGCAGCTTCTGTGAGCGTGAAGCACGAGCACGATGATCAGCTTGATTCATCACCGACGTCCGCACAATCCTTTCGCATGGTCGAGCACCCGATAATGATAGCCATTTCAATACCACTCAGCAATTGATGACAGCTGGCATCCGGGTAGGGGACAAAAGCGCCTGCGGAACTCTGCAAGCAGGGAGCCAGTGATGCACTAGACGGTTGCTCCGGCGGCAGGGATGATCAGGCTTTCAGGGATTCGACCATTAATTGGTAAGCATGGCCGGGAGGTTGTGGAACCAGACGAGGATTAAAGCGGCGATCACCGCTGCCACAACCCGGGGTCGTTTCTGCCCCAATTTATCCCCGACGAACCCGATAAGCAGAGCCAGGAATGGGAAGATCTGCAGTATGTAGGTGGCTTTGATGGTATCCCCATCTGTGCTGGGATACTGGACCAGGAACCATAGATAGCCCAGCAGGGTTGTCAGGATGATGCTAATGAACAATACAAGTTTTTGGCTGCTTGCCCGCAGGTCTTCACCGAACAATCTACCCCGTAGGAGCGCCCAGAGCACCAGGACGAAGCTGACCACGCTGACGGATGTGGGGATTGTCGAAAAGAGGTTCACCCGGCCAAGATAAGGCGCGATCTCAAACCTATTAGTCTTGAGCCATGTGTCAGCCTCTGGCTTTCCTAGCGCCAATGCGAGCAATCCACCCTGGACCGGTTTTGCGCTGCGGGTATCCACGCCGTAAACGACAAAGTAGGCCCAGTAATCTCCCCAAGTCTCGGAGTACAGTATCGGCAGCAGTTGATTGTCGAAACTATCCCGTACAGGATCAGTGAAGAGCAATCCGTTTCCGGTGCCCACGTAGAAGGATGCTGGTTTGTTGCGAAGAGAAAGACGCTCCACCGGGTCACGATTGAATGCGGTCAGAGAGCCGTATCGATTGAGGAGTGATAGATAAAACCACCCTGAAAGGACGAACGCAATCAAGCCCGAGACAGCAAACGCGCGTATCAACTCCGACCTTCGCTCGGGTCGCTTCAAGATCAGAATGATGGCGTAGATTGCAACTGCAGGGAGGATCAGGATCCCCCACTGTCGGGAAAGGACGATCAATCCGAATAAAATTCCAGATTGAATTGAAATGAGGCGTATGTTCACATCATCCTTTTCGAGTTGGATCAAGCGATGGATGTATAGAAGGATGAAGAGCACGAGATAAGGTTCGGCGCGGACAAAAGCGTGAGTTTTGTAGTAGACCGGTAAGCTAGCCATGAACAGGATGGTTAAAATCCGGGAGGTAGGGCTGCTATTTGTAATCTCATCGCTGATCCGCACAGCCACCCAAACCGATGCGAATGCGATCAGGATGTTTATAAACTGGGCGACCTTTAGAATGGGGTGGATAGGGGCGCGCAGGAGCGTTTTGATGACTGCCGGGATGACGAACGGCAGAGGGGGTGTGAAGAATTCATCGTTGTCTCCCTTTACCGGTAAATCCCCCTGGCTGAGCGATTCAATGTAGGCGGCGTAGTCATCTGCATCATAGCCGATTTGCGGATTGTGCAGGATGGCATTGTAAAGGGCGATAAGGACCAATCCAAGCATGATGAGGATGGAAAGTATGTTGAACAGCCTTTTGTTCTTCATCCGAATAGATTTGCCCCGATTTCTATCATGACCTGGATAAGGGTACTATTAAATCCGGTTTTTGAGATGTTTGTGCGTGCAGGAAGATGAGATAACGTAAGCGCGGAATCTGATTATCATTGGTGAACGTAAGCGGATTACAGCAAGCCGTCGGAGAGAAATTTCAAGCTGCTGCTGGAAGAGCCAGGCGGCGACTAAAATTAACCTGCCGGAGACCTGATGATACCTATCCACCGGTACACTGTGGTTGGGCCAGAATGAGTGTAATTTGAGATTAACACAGAAGCGACGCAAGCGCTGGATTGCAGCCTCTCTAGCCGCAATGATGCTCATTGCCGCCGGGTTCCTGCGCGCCAGAAACCTCGATCAGTTCAAGCTGACCGACGAGACCAAATGGGCGTTCCGATCTGCGAATTTCTCCCTCGCTCTGCACCGGGGGGAGTACGCTGAGACATTCCAACGGTCCCATCCCGGAGTCAGCACCATGTGGGCCGGCTGGCTCGGCATGCAAATCGACATGCCGGACTACGATCAGAATGCAACCCGCTACGTTGAGAACACGAGCTATAAGACGGATCTCAGGCAGAACGACGCTGAGGTGATGCAAATTCTCGTGCCCGCCAGGCAGGTCGTCATTGCGCTAAGCATGCTGGTTCTGGCGATTTGCTATTTCTATTTGGAGAGACTGTTTGGAGTTGCCCCCGCGCTTCTGGGGACGCTGCTGCTCGCGTTCGAACCGTTTTTCGTCGGGCACACCCGCATTCTGCACGTGGATGGCTTCTTGAGTGTCTTCATGTACCTGTCCATCATCGCTTACCTGGGGTTCCTGAAGAACAAGCGCAAGGTCAACCTCGTCGTCTCCGGTATCGCCGCCGGGCTGACTTGGTTGACCAAGACGCCGGGCTTCTACCTGGCTGCGGGGGTGGTCATCATCGCGGTGGTCTTCCTGATCCAGGAGGTCGCAGCGAAACGAGATGAAGGGATTCTGAAGATACTGTTCGAAACAGGATGGCCCCTGGCGATCTGGGCGATTG
>JASFUN010000379.1:0-3015 GCA_050050255.1 Anaerolineales bacterium
GCTTAGAAAGCGGGTGATTTCCTCCGAGAGCTGGCGTACCTGATCAAGGGATCGAGACCCATAAGGTACGTGGGCTTGATCTGCAAAATAGACGACATCTTCATGGGGGAGCAGGCTGTGGATCTCTTTAAGGATTGAGAGCCCCCCGATCCCCGAATCAAAGATGCCGATTGGACGTCTTTTGCTCATCGTTTAATCTTACACCATCCGCAGGATTAGCGAGCGGACCCACAGGGGTGCCCATTAAAAGCAAACAGCGCAGCGGATTCCGCTGCGCTGACTTTTCAGTATCGGGTTTCAGCCGCGCTTTTCCTTCAGGCGGGCTTTCTTTCCACTGCGGTCACGCAGGAAGTAAAGCTTCGAACGACGCACGTGGGCGCGACGCTGCACTTCGACCTTCTCGACGCGTGGGGAGCGGAGCGGGAACGTGCGTTCAACGCCGATCCCATGACTGGCTGTCCGCCGAACCGTGAAGTTGGCTGAATTATTGCCTTTACGAACGGCAATCACGGTCCCTTTAAATTCCTGCACACGCTCGCGATCACCTTCCAGGATGCGGAAGTGGACCGCGACCGAATCGCCCGTACGGATGTCGGGGAGTTCGGAGTTTACCGGGGCTTGAACGCTCTTTATCAGGTCATCCATGATAACCTTCCATCCTTACATCAATAATTGCATTACACATGACCTGCCGCCCGATCATGCCGGGCGGCGGAGAAAAAGTATACCATAGCGCGCGCCGCGCCGTCTAGAGAGAAGTAGTTTTTCTACTCGCCTGGGCTTGCCGAGAGAGAAGCTTCGAGCAGGGCGAGGCCGGCGATGGTCTTGACATCCTCGATCCGGCCGGAGAGAACGAGCTTGCGCGCTTTTTCGAGTGGCAACCGCTCAAGCTCAATATCTTCGTCTTCATCTTGCGGAAGCGGCGCCAACTTCAGGTCCCTGGCGACGAAGAAATGGATGAACTCTGTTGAGTAACCCGGGGCCATGAATCCTCCACCCAGTTTCACTAGCACTTCCGGCTCGTAGCCGATCTCCTCGCGACTTTCCCGCCTGGCACATCTCTCCGGATCTTCGCCCACTTCGAGCGTGCCGGCCGGCAGTTCGAGCAGCACTTTGCCGGCCGGATGCCGGTATTGCCGCACGAACAGGACGTTGTCGTCTGCGTCGATGGGGATGATCGCCACCGCGCCGCTATGCTCGACGATGTCAACCTGCATGTCGGCACCTTCCGGGGTGCGGATGGTATCGCGCCTGACATCGAACACGTGCCCTGAGAACATGTGTGTGCTTTCAATAATCTTATGTTTCATGCTCTCCCATCCGGAATTGAAACGGGGCGGCTTATCCAGCCGCCCCGTAGTAGGAACTTTGCTTCTCGGCTAGGGGATGATCAATTCCTGGCCGGGATAAATAGTTGCAGGTGAGGTCAGGTTGTTAGCGTCGATGATATCCTGCGGGTCGACGCCGTACACGCGGGCGATCTGCCAGATCCATTCACCGGGCTGAACGACGTGCGTGGTCGTCCCGGCGACGCTGGTGGCGTCACCTTCATTGACCTCGCCTTCCTCCGGTACTTCGGTGTCTTCAGCTGGCACTTCTCCGGAGATGGGGATCTTTATGACCATGCCCACCTCGAGCGAATTGGGGGAAGCAAGGTCATTGGCATCGATGATCGCCTGTGGGTCGATCCCATAGTCGCGGGCGATCTTGAAGATCCAGTCGCCCGGTTGGACTGTGTACTCGACGGTGTCAGCCTGGGCCTGTCCGCTCTCGGTCTCTTCAGCTTCCGCCGGCGTCGCGGTTGCGGCAGCTTCCGTAGTTGGTTCGAGCGTGGGTGTCGCTGTCGCGGCACCACCTTCCATTGCCTGGGCCGTCTGGGTCAGAATCGCTGAGCGTACCGCATCCATCGTGGCCTGCGTTTCAGACTGTGACCCGCTCGGGGCGCTCTCTTCCTCCGATGGAGGCGGTGTGGATGCTGAGCGAGTGCATCCGGCCAGAATAAGCACAACCATAAGCATGGCGGTTAGAAAGATCGATCTTGGGCGCAAAGTAGACATTTGCTCCTCCTTGGATTGTCGGGACGTTTATCCGATCCCGAAGCAACCATCAAGCGCGCATACTAGCACAGCTGTTTGGGTGCGTCAAGCACCCAAGAGCTAAACAACTCGTGATCTGACCGTCATTGTAGAAGATAGTTCAAATAAAAGAAAACGAACCGGACCCGCCATTTAGACGGGCCCGGTTCACGTCGGAGCGGGTTGTGACCTATGCAGCTTGAAGTCGTGGTCGGAATTTGTAGCCGTAAACGAGCATGCCACGCTCGCCGTCAGAACGTAGTTTGCGCGTGACCATCTCGACCGGCATGCCTACCTGAACATCCTTCTCGTCGAGATCGGTCAGCTGGGCTGTAACGAGGGGACCTTCCTCCAGTTTCACAAGGGCGAGCGTGTAGGGCAGCTGCGCCTCATGGCCCTGTGGTGCGTCGAAAAGCCTGGTATACGAGTAGACCTCGCCACGGCCGCTGAATTTATAATGTGTTTTTGCCTCATCGCCACATTCAGGGCAGACATCCCGGGGCGGGAAAATTTTCGCCTCACAGGAGGGGCATACCTCGCCCACCAATGCATAACGTTGTTGTTTGACGCGCCAATGGCTAGAAACTTCCATCTGAAGATCACCTCTGTGTAGTCAGCTACCAGTAACCACTGTAAAGTTTAGGGGAATCAGACTCTCAGGAACTATCAAACCGCTCTCAGTTAGTCTCGGGTGCCGCCAGAATATGTGTGACCGCTGTGGCTCCGGCACCGCCAAGCGCCTGGATCATCGCGTATTGAGCCCCTGCGACCTGATTCTCACCTGCACGCCCTTGAAGCTGCAGGGCCGCCTCAACTGCCTGGTAGACTCCGTTCGCTCCGCCTGTATCTCCGCGAGCCTTGGATCCCCCGAACGTGGTGATGGGCAGCTGACCATCGACGGAAATGTGCCCATTCTGTGCTAGCTGCCATGCCTTGCCAC
>JASFUN010000380.1:0-3008 GCA_050050255.1 Anaerolineales bacterium
CATGGACACTGAGCTCGGCAACATCTCATCGCTCGTGCAGGAAGCAGAGCAGGAGGTCACCCCTCTCGAGCAGCGGCTCGATCATTTGGGACAGAAGCTGGTGTGGGTCACCCTGGCTATTGCTGCCGGGGTTGCAGTGATCGGGATCTTGATTGGCAGGGATGTTCTCCTGATCCTCGAGAGTTCTATCGCTCTGGCAGTTGCGGCTGTGCCCGAGGGTTTGCCGATTGTGGCGACCATCGCGCTTGCACGTGGTATGCAGCGCATGGCCCACCGCAACGCGTTGATCCGCCAGCTCTCTGCTGTCGAGACGCTCGGGTCCACGACGGTCATCCTGACCGACAAGACGGGTACGCTCACCGAAAACGAGATGACGCTTGAGGAAATCGCGATTGTTGAAGGTGAGGCATACCTGCAGCGCAGGGATGGAAGCCGGCCGGTCTTCAAACTCAACGATGAAGAGCTCCGTCCTGAGGATCACCCCGCTCTCAAGAGTGCGCTGCAGATCGGCGTGCTGTGCAACAACGCCGAGATTGGTGCAGGAAGCGGGGATGGCGATGAGGATGTCGGGGATCCTTTGGAGATCGCGCTGCTGCGCGCCGCAAAACTGGTTGGTGTGGACCGGGAAGAGCTGCTGGATCGTTACCCTGAAACCCGGGAACTGGCGTTCGATCCAGAGATCAAAATGATGGCCACAATACACCGCACCAACGGCCGGCAGCGAGTCGCCGTGAAGGGTGCTCCCCAGGCGGTCATGCAGGCTAGCAGCAGGCAGCTTGCACCCGAAGGTCCCGAACCGCTGGATGATCGGGATCGCCAGCGTTGGCAGCAGCGGATGAAAGCATTGGGATTAGAAGGCTACAGAGTTCTCGCCCTCGCCGAAAAAACAGTTGAAGACGAAAGGACCGATCCTTACCACGGACTTATTTTCATAGGTGTTGTATGTCTCCTGGACCCGGCGCGCGAAGACGTGCAGGCTGCGATTGAAGCCTGCAAGGATGCCGGGGTACGCGTCGTGATGGTCACCGGAGATCAATCACAGACGGCCAAGAACATTGCCGAGCGGGTCCACCTCGTGAAAGAGGATGAACCTGATGTAGTTAGCGGACAGGAAATACCTGAGGGTGAAGAGCGGGCTGACCCTGCGGAATGGACTGCGGCTCGAGTCTTCGCGCGCGTAAATCCAGGCCAGAAACTGGAGCTGGTCTCGGCTTTTCAGGCGCAGGGTGAGATCGTAGCGATGACCGGCGATGGCGTGAATGATGCACCCGCGTTGAAAAAAGCGGATATCGGCATCGCCATGGGGAGGCGGGGCACGCAGGTCGCAAAAGAAGCGGCGGACATGGTGCTCAAAGATGACGCTTTTTCGTCCATCGTTGTGGCTATTGAGCATGGCCGGGTGATCTTTGAAAATATTCGTAAATTTGTGGTGTATTTGCTTTCATGCAACGTGAGCGAGATCCTGGTTGTGTCTCTAGCTTCCTTCGCCAGCGCCCCATTGCCGCTTCGGCCGCTGCAGATCCTCTTCCTGAATCTGGTCACAGACGTGTTCCCGGCGCTGGCGTTAGGGGTTGGTGAAGGCAACCCGGGCATGATGAGGCAGCCGCCGCGTGACCCTGAAGAGCCGGTTATTAACCGGGGCCATTGGGGCAGCATCGCAGGATATGCACTCATGATCAGCGCCAGCGTGCTGGGCGCATTCACGCTTTCGTTGTCTGTGTTTGAGTTCAGCACAACCAAAGCGATCACGATAGCTTTTCTGACGCTCGCCTCAGCCCAGCTTTGGAATGTGTTCAACATGCGCAGCCTCGACACTGGTCTTGTGCGCAACGAGATCACGACCAACCCGTTCATATGGGGTGCCCTGGGGCTTTGTGTCGGGCTGCTGCTGGCGGCAGTTTACTTGCCCATCCTTGCAGAGCTACTCGGGACGACGCACCCGGGATTATCTGGATGGGGCCTCGTCATTGTGATGAGCCTGGCGCCTGTGGTGCTGGGACAATTGCTCAAAGCTCAAGGATGGGGCGAAGCTTAGCGAGGACGCTTTCGATAGGATGTCTAACAAGCAAGGAGTTTTATGTTGAGCGAAGAGATTAACCACCTGGATCGTTATGAACCCCTGGTGGGCAAGAAGACGATTGAACGAATCCGGGAGAAGGCCAGGCAGCACACCGACCTGCACATCGCGCATGTCAACTCAACCTACTATGGTGGGGGAGTGGCAGCGCTGCTATCGTCATTGACGCTTTTAATGAACTCCCTGGGCATCAAGACCGGATGGCGGGTGATCCAGGGTGCGCCGGACTTCTTCAGCGTCACAAAGAAGATGCACAATGCCCTGCAGGGTGGGGAGATCAACCTGACGGATAGGAAGAAGAAGATCTATCAAGAGGTGATTTACCAGAACGTTCAGCGCAACCACATCGATCATGACGTCGTCTTCATCCATGACCCCCAGCCCCTGGCAATGGTCGAGCACTACCAGAAACGCGGCCCCTGGATCTGGCGATGCCACGTGGACCTTACCGAGCCAAACAAGGAACTCTGGGAGTATCTGAAACCATGGGTCGAATTGTACGACGCTGTCGTGGTCACCCTGGAAGATTACGCATTGGACATCCAAACCCCCCAGGTGTTCATCAGGCCAGCGATCAACCCCTTCACAATTAAGAACCGAGAGTTGGACGAAAAGGAAATCAAAGAGCGATTTGATTACTACGACATTCCAACGGACCTGCCGATCATCACCCAGATTTCGCGCTTCGATAAGTGGAAGGATCCCAGGGGCGTCATTGAAGCCTTCAACCTGGCCTCCAAGGAAGTCGACGCACGGTTGGTGCTGCTTGGTAATGTTGCAACAGATGATCCTGAAGGGGAGCAGGTCTACCAGGATTTGCTCAAGTACCGGAACGATCGGGTCATCATCTTGAGCCGCGAGGATACCGCGCTGGTCAATGCCCTCCAGAGGCAGGCGGCGGTCGTGGTCCAGAAATCGCTTAGGGAAGGTT
>JASFUN010000381.1:0-3002 GCA_050050255.1 Anaerolineales bacterium
CGCGGTGACCACGAGCAGCGGTGTGGCGGGCAGTCTCAGAAGCAAGGTTGCGATGATCATTGTGGCTCCCAGTGCCACCAACACCCCTTGGTACCAGACAGGAAATGGGATTGGGCTGATCTTCCAAATCGGGTTGACAATCGCGAACTGCAGCAAAATCAGGATCGAACCACGAAACGCCAGGTGCCGGCGTATCCTTGGCCATGCCCAACCGTTGTTCAGCCGGTGGGAGGCAAAAAGTATCATACCGACACCCATGAGAAAGAAGAAGCCGGGCGCGCTCAGGTGGGTGACAAAGCGGGTAAGGAACGCCAAAGCGCTGTCATAGCCTGGAAAATTCCCACCCCAGTGTTCCCCGGCGGGATGACGCTGGGCGATAAAGTAGTTCGCATGGTCAAGCGCCATCAGTACGATGATTAACCCGCGCAGCGCGTCTAAGGGCAGGAGCCGAGCGTGGGGAGCCGTTCCGGCGTCGATTTGCCCTGATCCAGCTGCCATAAGCTTACCTCCACGATGCAAATGTGCGCATGGATTTGGTCAACAACAGCGCCAGCTTACAGCGATTATGGGCGGTAGGGAAGAGCACCGCGCCCTGAAGTATGGGTACGGTGCCCCTTAATCAAAAAGCTGGTTGACGGAAAGTGCTCAATCAGCCGGTTCGAACATGGCGACGGTCTCATCCTGGACCAGGACCCAGATCGTGTAGAGACCAAAGATGGTGCCTATCGGCACGGCCATGAGGTCAAAGACAGCCAGGATGAGCGTAAGCAGGCGGGCCCAGGGGCGCAGACGCAGCAGGCCAATGCCCGCGATCAATCCGGGCAGGGAAAGCAGCAGGAAAACCGTCCCGATAATCGAGCCAACCAGAGATGTGATAGCAATCGCGGTCTGATCGCCGGAGATAAGCCCGCCCCCAACAACGGCTACGAATACGATGATGGCGGTGACGATCCCGATCGCGCTCCAACCGATGCGCAGCGCGGCCAGCACGGTGATATGGTTTTTCATGGAAATCCCTTTCTTGTCTGTCTATCTTTCTCTACGCATCCCGATCTCATTAGGTCGCGGCGGATTACAGGACCTAAGGGGTGCCGCTAGCAGCTTATCTGGCAGCATGAGGATGCACGCGTCGATGTTTCCAATGGGGTGAGTGGCGGAGGTTAAATACGCAGCTCGAGAATATCGCCGTCATGCAGCACGTAGTCTCGGCTGACCAGTTGCCCCTCGAAATCACCACTGCCCCAGATGCGCGCTGACTTTAAACCTTCGGCGAAATCCTGATGGACTTTTGCTGCGAACTCTTCAACGGTGGAGCCGGTCTTCATCACGAATGGTGAATTGCTGTCGACGGATTTCCCGGGAGCTTTTGAATAGATGCGGATTATGTCCAGCGTATCGAAAACGAGCTGCTTCATCGCGTCGACTCCAAACCCCGTTTTGGCCGAAATCGGAAGACTGGGCCAATCCTGATCAAGCAGCTCACAAAAAACATGGTAATCAGCGAGCATGCTCTCATCGTCGCATTTATTGACGAGCGTCAGAAAAGGAATGCCTGCCCATCGCAGACCATCGGGAAACTCATCGCGCTTGGCTAGAGGGACGATGCGACGATCTTCTAGAAATTCAACCGTGTTCTGCAACTGCTCTGTGGGGAAATCCTGGAGGTCGACGATGATCAGCAGCAGGTCCGAGCGCCGGATGAGATCGATAAGTTCCGATTCGACAAATTCACGGTCAATTGGGGGTGTATCGATGAGCTGCACCTGGATATTTTCGATGGGCATCATCCCCGGCATGGGTTTCCAGGTCGTCATCGGGTAGGGTGCAACCTCGGGATCAGCGTTAGTCAGAGCTGCGACAAGCGATGATTTGCCCGTGTTTGCCGGACCGACCAACGCGGCAGTCCCGGCCCCTTCCTTGTCGATTGAAAAGACAGAGACCGCGCGGCTGACCTTGGATTTCGCCTGCGAACTATCCTTGAGCCTGGATAATTTTCGACGCAGGTCGGCGCGCAGGTGGTCGGTGCCCTTGTGTTTCGGGATCACGCTGAGCATGTCTTCCAGCAGATCGATCTTCTCTTGATTCGTCTTTGCCTGCCGGAATTGCTCTTCGATCTTAAAATATTCGGGAGGTAGATTGGTTGGCATCGTTTTATGCTTACAGTCAGTTCTGTCGATCGGAGCGGTGTGTCCGCTTCGTACCCTTCATTCTATCCTGAATGATTTTTCCTGTGCAGGTTGGCTGCTTGAGACTAGAGCGCTGTGAGCGGATATATGACATGCCACACGATGTCGGTCCAGAAATGGACACCCACTGCGGCGACGAGCCCGACTCGCAGATAGCGATCACCGGCAATCAAAGCGACAACGCTGTTCAAAAGCATCAGCTCGATCAAGATCGGTACGGGAATCTCCGAGACTGTAGAAGCGCCCAGCAGGAACATCGCCGAGGGAATGTGCGCTGCTGCGAAAGCCAGGGCGGCAATCACGTTTGCCATCCACCTCTTGAGCGTCGACGTGCCTGAACGCTTGATGATCAGGTTCAATAGAAATACCCACAACGTAAGCATGAAAAGGCGGAATACGATCTCTTCACCAATTCCGGCCGTCGCCGATGCAATGATCGAGGCTGGGAAATCGGGGTGTGCGAAGGCTCCCCATCCTGAAAATCGCGAGAATCCAAGGTCTACGACGATAAAGAAACCGCCACACAGAACGCCAAGGACCAGCGGTTCGAGCAATAACTCACGGCGGCTGGCATCACGCCGGAAGACACCCGGCAGGTTCACAGACTTCGAGAGGGTAAGCCCCAGCGCGCCCAGAACCCCATAGAGCAAAAGGATCATACCTGCGTTCGCGAGGCCAAGGATCCACTGGGGAATATCTGCTATGGTGGCGGTCGCCGGGCCAGCAGCTGCCATCTCATCCGCGAGGCCAAGGGCGAAGGTCAGGAAAGCCAACAGCGAATTCGTGGCGAGCAGCAGTATGAAGATCAGCCAGGAA